>JANQSM010000106.1 GCA_028284025.1 Alphaproteobacteria bacterium
AAAGAAAGTCCGGATGTTTTGGGCCTCTTAAAACAATGGGGTGGTGTCACCATCGCCTACCGCCAGGCGCTACAAATGGCTCCCAGCTATCGGCTAAACCATGAGGAAGTCGTTAAGGCATTTGAAGAAGGAATTCATCTGACCGAAGGCCTGTCTCCCAAGCAAGTGGAGGTTGATGAATATGGAAAGGCCACCGGCCTAACACTGACAAATCAACACAGTAAAGATATCACTTTGCCTGCCCGTACCATTTTGATTGCTGCGGGAACACAACCTAATACGGTAATCGGGCGTGAATACCCTGAACGATTTTCCCTGCACGGCCGCTTTTTTGACGCCCTGGATAAAAGTGGCCAGCCCGTCAAAGTGGACCCCCGTGCCAAACCCAAAGAAGTTCACATTTTGGTCAACAAGCGGGAAGATGACAAAGCCATCAGTTACTTTGGTGACATGCACCCCAGCTTTCACGGCAAGGTTGTCAAAGCGATGGGCAGTGCCAAACAAGGATATCCGCTACTGTGTCAAATTCTAAAACAGGCAGATCCTCACGTTGTACCGCCTGCTGTTTTGTTTGATATTCTGGATCGTGATTTACGTACTCATGTGCATCAGGTAAAACGATTAAATCCATTTGTGATGGAGCTTACCTTGCATGCTCCAATGGCAGCCCGCAATTTTGAACCTGGCCAGTTTTTCCGTCTGCAAAATTATGAATCATCTGCCCATCATGTTTTTGATACCAGTCTTTGCATGGAAGGTATTGCCCTGACTGGCGCCCGGGTAGATAAAGAAAAAGGATTAATCACCTGCATCGTACGCGAAGTCGGTGGATCTACTGAGCTGTGCCGCTTACTGCAACCAGGTGATCCTGTCGTACTGATGGGCCCCACTGGTAAGGCTGTCGATTTACCGAAAAACAAGACTGTACTTCTAGCAGGGGGTGGAGCAGGCAATATCAATCTGTTGACCATTGGCCAAAAGCTAAAACAGCAGGGCAACAAAATCATCTATTTTGCTCATTACACCCAAAATAAAACCCGGTTTTGGCATGAAGAAATTGAAGATTTTGCAGATCAAATTATCTGGTGTAGTGAAGAGAAAAGCGCATTTTCACCTGATCGCCCACAAGATGCATTTTATCAGGGCAACCTGAATGCGGCTATTAACGACTTTGCACAAACACATCCCAATGTTTTGAAAAAAGTGGATCACCTTATGGTGATTACAGCCGGTGACGTCATGCAGAACCTGCAAGCTGCTCTGGCGGGACCTTTGCAACAACACTTTAAGAAGAATTTAAAAGCATCTGCTGCAATTCATTCACCTATGCAATGCATGATGAAAGAAGTCTGTGCCCAGTGTTTACAATCTCATACAGACCCCAAGACCGGTAAGACAGAAATTGTCTTTTCTTGCTTTAATCAGGATCAGCCTTTGCACTTGGTAGATTTCGATGTACTACATGGCCGCTTGCGGCAAAACAGTGTTCAAGAAAAACTAACCCGCCTATGGATTGAAAAATGCCTGAAAGAGCTAGGAGAAGACAAGATCGCCGCTTAGAACATTTTTTCTATCCATCATCCCGGGTAATGACCCGGAACCTTAAATACAAATACAAGCCTTCTTCTTTGAAGGCGCCCTTGATAGATATAGTTTTTTGGATGTTTTTTACGCAGCTTTAGAAGAACTGGCTTTCTCAGAATCTGGGAAAGATAACTGACAAGCCATTCCTTTTTCAACTTCTCGACGAACCTTAAAGTCTACCCCATATCGTTGTGCCAGTGATTTAGCTAGATACAGCCCTATATTTGCTCCATCGGAAGGTTTTCCGTTGGGCAGTAACGGAGGTTCAAAGAGGTTTTTAAGATCGTCGTCAGACAGACTGCGACCATCATCCGCAATGACAATAAATGTTTTTCCTTCTTCATTGCGAAAGGCGCTGAAGGTTATTTTTGTACGCGTTTTATTAACACGAATGAAGTGATAGAGTATGTTGTGAAGAATTTGCTGAACAATAAGCGGGTCCGCCTTCACAGGAGGCATTCCCTCTGCAAAATTGTAAGAGAGGGCAACGGTGTCATCTTCCAAGAAACTTTTCATGAACTCACCTGCCTGATTCATTAGCTGCACCACATCAAATGGCTCACCTTCATATTTCTTTGTATTATCCAGTTCTGCGGGCTCATCATCCTGGCTCACCAAATCATCGAGGTGCTTGGCAACATATCGGCTGGTATCATAAATTTCTTTCATAAATTTGATATACTCACCCCCTAAAGTGTACTCATACATGGTACCCAGAAGATATTTTGAGCGTGACATCATATCTGCCAATGGAAGTCGAATTTCCTGGGCAAGAAACGCTCTCAAGCGGTTAAGCCTCTGAGTTTCTTTAAGCGATGCCTCCAATATCTCTTTTTGCCTTTTGGCTTCTTCTGCCTCCTTAAACTCTGTCAGATCACGTAGTACCCCCACAAAACGAGGTTGCCCCATATCATCAAAGCGACTTACTCCAAGATAAAGGGAAAACTCGGAACCATCTTTCTTGAGTCCAACAATTTCCCGACCGACACCAATAATTTTTGCCTCCCCTGTCTGTAAATAACGATCAATATAGCCTTGGTGAGCATCAGCATATTCTTTTGGCATTAGTTTAGTCACATTTTCACCGATCATCTCGTCGGCGTCATAGCCAAAGATTTTTTCCGCAGCCTTATTAAATAATTCAATGGTTCCATCCGAACGAATTGCAATAACGCCATCTATCACAGTATTCATGATAGATCTAAGATACTTACCCGTGAGAAGGGCGGCTGATTCTTTGGTGCTATCAGCTGAATTGGGATCAGAGTCATTCATGGCTCTACAATAATCTCAAGGCCTGTCGATTTCTAGAAAAATCTGTGTCACTTTCTGCAGAATTATAGTTGTTGTTTGAAAAACCATCAGAACTGAAAATCTCACAACATACAGTTTAATGCTAAAAAGCCAGAGCGTGCCTGGTGCTTTCGAAAACCATACACCAGGCCGTGGCTACTTTTCTATAAAACACAGAAAAAACTAAGCGCATACAATGGTATAGCATCCTGTAATATCTTGACAGGAAACCAGGTTCTGGATAATTTTGATATCACATTCTGATCCTTAATGGATCATTTTTAGAACGGGTTTAATAAACCAAGGTAGGGAAAAGTATGGCGGATAATGCCAGCAAGCCGAACGCTTCGCAAATACCCATTGATCGACGAACGGCCCTTGGCCTGATCGGTCTTGGGGTTCTTTCCCCTGCTTTGGTACAGGCGCAACCCGATGATCCAAACGGTCCATTAAATTTAGGAAATGTCCTCGATACCAATCCCGAAACTGGCCTGGATCGGGCGATCAACATGCGGCTCCATCTCTCTAGCCTCTCTGATGACCCTGCCAAGCTTTCAGAAGCTCTTTACTATTATGGCATCGGAATGGCTTTACTAACGGCCTATCAGGCAGAAGCTGCCGAAGCCCCGGAACGACGTAAAGAAATCTTGGAGGCCAAACAAGAAAAGATGGAGGGTATTATTAAGCGGCTCGGAAATTTTGGGCCAATCCTGTATCCCCCTAACCCCCAACCAGAAAATCTAATTGATGATGACCGACGTGAACAGGTCAGGAGGGAAACCACAAAGGTTCTGTCAGAAGTTTTTGATGAAGTAAGCAAAGCACCAAATACAAGATATACTCTCGGAGATGTAGCAGAAGATTTTGCTAAAATCATGCTTGTAATCGCATCTGGTACAGCGACAGCAGTTAGAGCTTTAACAGCCAGCCATCCTTTGGGGTGGCTAATCTTGGGCGGGACAGCTGTGGTTGTCGGTATCAAATCTATGGAAGTTGGACCACGTGATCCCACCTTTAAGGAAGGAATGCAAGATTTATCAAAGGTTTTTGCGGATCGTTTGGCAAATTTTAATACTGAATACGTCACTGTGAGTGGAACCAGGGGGCCTGATGTAAATCCCGTAGATCTGGCACTGGCGGATTTAGATACCGTTATCCATAATCCTCTTGGTGCATTCGAAACGAGCGCACCTCACCTTTCTCCAGACACCGGGAAGCCAACACCAGAAGACCTGAAAGGACTTGAATTACCTTCGGAAGCACAAAAAGCCCTGGAAGATATTCTCAAACAAGGTGCATCACAAGAACAAGCCCTGAAAGCGATTAAGGATATTTTGTCAGGGGTAGAGAAAAAAGTTACTGAAGCAGCTAAAGATATTAAAGAGATTAAAGAAACCATCAAAAAGATGGAGGCTGCCGGAGAAAATGCAGATAACAAGCGTGCAGAATTAGAGAAGAGGCAATACAATATTCAGCAAGCCAGGGGAGCCATGCAAATTACCAGCTTCCTTTTGGGGCAAATTTTCAAGGACCCGGCTATACAACAAGGGTTTAATATTCTCTCTGGTGCGGCCTTACAAATCTATGCATTAGGAGGAGCCGCGGCCCCACCTTTAGCTGTCGCCGGTGTCTTTTTGGGTGCTGTTTCCGGGATCATGAATTTGATTGGCAACCGGAAGAAAAAGAGTTTCCAAAAAGTTCTCATGGAAGCCATTAAGCAGCTAAGTGAGCAAATGCACCGCTATTACGTGGATATCAAAAAAGATCTTGGCACAATCATGAATCAGAATGTGGTAATTTTTGAGAATGTTGTCCGCATTCTACGGCGAATGGAATCCCAGGATGTTTGGACGCGAGCTGCCATTAAAAGCATTCTGACCCAGCTTGATGCCCTAATGGTCAATCTTGATCAGGCAGAAAAGGATCGCTATGACACTCAGCTAGCAGAAGCTCTTAAGCTAAGTGAGGGGTTGATTCGCACGGATCGTAGCCGACATCAGGATACAGCCTTTTTGCTGGAAGTTAATCGTGTAGCGGCCAGAATACATCGCCATGCAGACCTTGCTTCCCGCCAAGCTTATTCTGGAGCGGTTGACCGACAATTAGAACCAAGCATGGTGGCAGATAATATTCGCAATCGCAGATCTGCTGCAGAAATCGTTGGCCTAATGCCACAGATAAGTAGTATTATTGGTACCCCTGTCCCCAGCGCCCCGATTCCTAACTGGCAAGAATATAGCAATGCCATTGTTTCACTTCTCACGATGCGACTTAATCTGTTAAGTGGAGATCAATCTGGTAGCCAAAGGCGTGACTTGGAGAGAGATCTGCGTTTCTTTACCAGGAGAATCCGCGCCATTCAACAAGCCGTAATAGAAAGCATTAATCGGCCCATGTTTGAAACTGCGCGCATGGAAGCTATGGATGCAGCTGGTCGGTACGTGAATAATCTTGTAGGGCAGATGCAACGTATAATCCCGGATAAAGATCCCAAAATTGACAAGACTCCAAACGCGAAGAAGGCGCTGGACTATGGTGGCTCTTATTTTACCCATGATGGTAAAGCTGCTAAAATTTCAGGGCCAGACGCATTAAAGCTTGCTGAAGAACTCGGTATTATAAGCTTTAGCCGCGAACCTTACAATAGAGTTGAAACTGTTTCGTATCACGCACCCCCTCACCGGCACAGGAGGCGAGATGAAATACCAAATGATCCGATTCCTATCCCCCGTACTGAACATGTGCAGAGCATCGCCGTTAAGATCATATTTAATGATAATTTAGTGGAAGGGTTTGGTGGGGCAACAGATGGTACAATTGGAACGACAAATATTAAATCCTTTAGGTCAGTAAAGACAGCTCATGGCCCTCAAGTTCCAGATGGGAAAGGGGCTACAGTACAAGGTACAAGGACTGTTCTTAAAGCTCCTTTATATGTACATCCCGGAGAAGAAAACAAGTATACCCTTAAGTCATCAACAAATGAAATTGCCTGTAATCTCGATGTTGTAAGAGCAGATGGCGAGGGACAAGCTGAGTATAATAACCTTAAGAAGGTTGGTGATCGAAACCCAATAAAACGTGTTTATGATATTGTTGCTGATGCTATCGACCGATATTTTGAACAACGCCGTGAAGAAGCCCTATCTGAAATGTCCAGGGATGGTAAAGGTGGGCTTTATGGAGATTCTGCAACTCCATTTAATGATGCCAGTGAAATGATGTCCGCCTGCATCGCCATGCTTCACGCACGTGGTGGCCATGACTTGGAAGGTGCTGCGTGGCCAGTTTTTTTACAAACACCTCATATGATCACGACACTGCGCGATAAATTGGCTTTATCCCGTCCAGATCGTGTCAAATGGATTGACGGGTGTATTGATATTGAACAGAAGTTGATGCAAGAACAAAAAGAGCAGCTGATCTGGGCAGCAGAAGCGCCGTTACGTGATATCCGATTAAAAATAATAGACATTGATAGGCAAATTGCTGAGTTAAAGCCTATGGGCCCATTTGCACAGAAAAAGATTACTGAGCTGGAAGGTACAAAGGTTTTGTATCAGATTCAATTGGGCATTATTGGTAAACAGGAAGATCTTCGCGAAAGGTTTACTGTTATTCCTGACGATCCTCTGGACGGGGTACTCTTAACTGAACCTTCAATGGGTGATCCTTTCGCTGAATTAGATGGATTTTCTCATAACCCATTTCCAGGAGCGGATCGTCGCACTTTTGGTTTAGGTGAAGACCTTAAAACCATATTCGATGGAAGAGATCCCGACATATTCAAAACTCTTCCCCCTGAGCTACAACCAAACGTGGGATTTCCTGACATATTGACAGACCCCAAGCAAATTCTTCCCGGTGGGATCAAGGTGGATGATACGGGTCGTATTTATGTTCCCGACCAGTTTGATCCGGATAGAACAAGACAGGAAATTTATGAAAAGACACTTGCCTATGAAATATCCCAAAAAATTGCCCGTATTGAAAGAGATGCACAGAAAAAAATGGATGAGCTAGAAAGATATCGGGGCAGAGGTGAAACGAATATTAACAAATTCGCATGGTTTACTTTCCGCAGGGCAGTTTATGATGCGGCAGACCAAATGGTGCCAGGTTTGGAAGATTTAAAAGACCTTCCTTCCCCACAAGAAATCTATAATGCAAAACTAATGGATCAAGAAATTGATACATCAAACATTCCTGGCTTGCCAGGTCTGGATACAGTGTTAAACCTGATTGAGACAACAGCGGCTATGTCTGGTATCGACATTTCTGACGAGTTAACTGCAAGGGCTCCTACAAATATGCTACACGCTGATACGTTTGCCACCATCCCGTCTGATCGCAATAGGCGTTATCAAAACTTGTTAACAGAACTGGCCCTTGACCCACAGGAACTTAAGCGACGGCAAATACTGCGCCTGCACCAGGTCGCGGGTAGTTCACGAACTTTGTGTACGGCATAACCCAGGCACGGTTTTCCTCATTCGTAGATATTTTCTAGAATTCCGCCCCAGAGACCAAGGTAACAAAAAACTCTAAATCCCAAAAATTTGCTGGATAAGATGGCGGGTATTGGCCCACAGATTCCAGTGAGCAATTTCATTCATCACATACAGAAAAATCAATACAAACGGCATAACAAGCAACCAGTGGCGCATGGCTAAAAGATTACCCTCACATTTGGAAGCTGCGGTTCTTTAGGGTCAGTGAACATGCCGAAGTTGCCGTAATAGTCCAGCAACAACAGAAAAATAATCATGAAACAAATTAAAATAAACCAGGACCGCATACGACTCTTTTCATTATGAATAGAAGTATAATATGCAAAGAGTTTACACGCGTTTCAAGAATTTATTAGTGTTGGGTATTTAAGGCCATTTCAGTCAAGCGGACGTAATCATCTTCCGCCACACCAGCCATTTGTGCCCAGTTAGCAATGTTGGTCATTAAATGGGCGGCACCCTGGGGGTCATCTTCCACTTGAATCAAGTGACGAGCCAGCAAGGCAAGGGCCTGCACATCGTCCGTATCGACGGGTTTTGTCCGTTCGATCCGGGCGTATAGCTCATCGGCCTCCAAACCCAAGGGGTCGTCATCCATCTCACGCTCGCGGATGGAAAAATTCACCGAGTGATATTTCGAAATTAACTGTGACAACTTCATATCGCACCTCCTGCCGGGAGTTAAAATGTTCAACCTATAGTCTGCAAAATATGATTATCTTTTCTTATAATAATATATCATATTTCGTACAGAGTACGGCTTATTTATTAATTAGCAGTTAATGGAAAACGATATAACCTGTTGATATTTCTGGTTTTTTTCAGCCTTTTTGTGGCCATAAGGGATACGGGCGTACAACAAAGCATTGAATATCAACAAAAAAGAAATACACAGGCATGACAAAAAGGGAAAAAGAGGGATCAAATTTTATTTTATTTTTGCCAGCGCCTGATTTAAATCGGCAATCAAATCATCCGGATGTTCCAACCCAATGTAAAGGCGGAAATATGGTCTGCTGCGGTCAAATTCCCGGCCTTCATACTCAATATCTTTAGGCCTCTGGTATAAGATCAGTGATTCAAATCCCCCCCAGCTAAAGCCTGTTTTAATCAAATGTAATGCATTTATAAAAGCGGGTACTTTCGTATGGTCAATATTAAGAGAAAACCCGAACAGACCATTCGGGCCGGAGAAATATTTTTTATAAACTTTAAAATAAGCATCTTGCTTACAGCCAGGATGAATAATTTCTGCTACCTTTTTTTGCTGCTTTAACCAATCAGCCACCTGCATTCCACCCTCTCCACTTTGAGAAAGCCGCAACGGCAAAGTTCGCAGGCTACGCAATACCAATGAACAATCATCTGCATTCACGCAGTACCCAAGCTGTTCATGCGTAACATGCAAAATTTTTGAATGTGGTTTGTTAAAGACAACTGCTCCCATCACAACATCGGCGTGACCCACCACATATTTGGTCAAAGATTGCATGACAATATCCACCCCCCATTCCAGTGGGCGACACAGAACACCCGCTGCATAGGTATTATCAATGGAAGTGGTGATTTTGTGCTGCCTGGCAATCTTGACAATAGCTTCAATATCCTGCACCTCAAATGTATTGGATCCAGGAGATTCCATATGAATCAATTTGGTGTTAGGCTTAATTTTAGACTTCAAGTCTTCCAGATTCTGGGAATGGTAAAAGTCATATTCTGCCCCGTTGCGTTTCAACAATTCGGCAATGTTACCGCAGTGCCAATAATAAGGCAGCGGAATCAGTACGTGTTCCCCCGCATGCACCATCGCCATAAACATCAACGTTAACGCCGCCACACCCGATGGGCACAGCAAACATTCTTGCCCTCCCTCTAAAGCAGCAATTGCATCTTCAGCATGTTTCGTAATAGTTGTTCCATAGCGGCCATAAATCAGATTCTCGTACTGATCAGTCCGCTGCGCTTCCAGGGTTTTCTGGTCGCCAAAAATAATTGTCGACGCCCGGTCCACCGGAGGGTTTACCAGCCCGGCTTCACCTTTCCCTATTTTAGGGCGCCCGGATAAAACAGCCTGGGTGTAAGAATGGTGTTTTTTCATATACATAAAGAAT
>JANQSM010000209.1 GCA_028284025.1 Alphaproteobacteria bacterium
TTCTACCAAGGTGTATTCTGCTTCAATCGCCAGAGTGCGCTGTGTGCGTCGGTCCCACGCCGCCAGTTTCTGGGCGACTTTCTCTCCCATAATATTTAAAGTAGCTTGCTTTTTCTGAAAGTTGATTTCAAACAGCTTTTGCTGATCTTCTACAATTTCCGGATAATCAAACCCAAGCTTGGTTGGGAATTCGGGTGATGTATCAGCAAGTTCGCCCTCTAGTCGGGCAATTTCGGCTTTATAATTGGCAATCGCCAGCTCTAAGCTGGTCAGATGGCTTTGCAAAGTGGCGTTGGTTAAGGTGATCAAATCTTGCCCACGCTCAACGATGTCACCACGGCCAATGGCAATTTTATTAACAAGTCCAGCTTCGGGGGCAAACAGGGTGATTTTATCAGCTTCGGGCAGAATTTTTCCAGTGGTGCGGATGGTGTGATCCACATGGCCAACCAGGCTCCAGCTAAACAGGCATATACACAATAACAGCACAACAAAGATCAAAATACTTAATAGGCCAGGTGGTTTGCGGCTAGAAAGGTTTTTCAAACTGGGGAGTTGATCTTCACTGATAGAATATTTTTCAATATTACTCATGTCTACGCTGCTCTTTCCAGGTAAAGCTGTTCTCCGGCATCTTCATCTCCGTAGAGAGATTCAAGTTCATCCAGGCATAATTGCAGATTAGCAGCATCAATAAAAGCACGCGGAAGTTTACTGAAGGGTGAGAGCACTTGATAACATAAAATAAGTGTCGCGACCAGGCCACCGATCGTAAGCTGCTCGGTTATAATACCTTCCAGACCTGCCGGGCTGCCCGCTAGTACAAAACGGGACCCTAGATAGAACACAGTTAGTAGAACAACTGTTTGCAATGTCTGGGCGATCAGGACACAAAATTGTTCCCTATTTTCCCGAATAAATTCCACATTAAAGAAGCTTGCCCATACCCGGGAAAGATGCTGATTCACCCCAGATTCAGGTAAATCCTTACGCTTGGCAGTGTTTTTTGCCAGCTCATTAAATGCAAGGGTGAAATAGGCCTTTGAAACGCGAGGTTGCAAGTCTCTTTGGGTAGAACGTCCCATGTAAATACCCAGCACAATGAATAATGGTAAACTTAGCGCAACAGCCAACCCCAGGATGGGTTCAATTAAAGCCAGAAGAGTTAATGGTAAAACGGCACAGATAGCATTCCAGAACAAGGAAATAGTTCCCGTTGCAAAATAGCTTTTAATTGTTTCAATCAGACGCAGAGTATGGCTGGTTTTAGCGCCGTCTTGGGGTGCAGAGCGCACGAACAGGGGCCGAATCATATTCATGTTTAAGATTTCAGCGACAGAAGCAGCCACCCGACGGGCCATAAAAAGATTGGCGTGAGTACGCACCACTTTCATCAAGAAACTAAATAAAATAACTGTAACCAAGCCAGCAAAAAGAATGTTCAGGCTGGACGCCAAGGTATTAAACGTAATCCAGTCAATCACAGTCAGGGCAATAAATGGAATTGCCAAAGACAAGGTAGACAGCAAAAAAGAGGTAAAGGCATTCAGCACATGGCAGTTGGTGCTGGCCGCGTTGTACTTTTCGATAAACTGGTCATATAGAGTTGTGTAGCTCTCATTCATGAGCAGCACTTTACAGCGGTTTTTTACAAAAGGGAAGAGTTAAGCAATGGGTTTTTTAACGTATTTCTTGCGTGCTGCTTCCAGGGCTTGCGTCAAGGCGTCTCCCATCGGGCCGCCATGGCCGCGTACTTTTTCTCTTAGTACGGCTTGAATGGCATCAATATGTGCCTTGATAAATTCCAGCAAGCTTTCTTCAACGTCCCGCTCAATATTTTTCTGGGTGGTGCATTCCACCAGAGATTTACCGAATACAGTGATCAAATCGTAGCCAAAGGTACCGCCTTGTCCTTGTAATTGGTGCGCAATCTTATTAATAGATTTCAGGTGGCGCCACGGATTAACAGGATTGTCGGAAAGTTCAGAAAAATGTTCCATCATTTTCTTGATATTGTCCTGTACCCAGTCAGTATAATCATCTTCCATATTTTCAATTTGTTGCTCAGCCGCTTCTAGCAGGGCAGGGTCAATAAATCCGGCACCGCCACCACCGGTACTAAATTTACCTTTTAAACTGTTAGGCAATTTGAAGTGCCAGATTTTAGCATCGGCATCCAGGCTTTCAGGCTTTTTACCGGAATAGACAATTTCAATGTTGGCTTCATTCATTATTCGACGGTCTTCCCCTTTAAAATCCATTTGTTTGCGTCGACGGTCCGGGCCAAAGTATTCACCGTTAAATATAAATTGTCGGGGGTTTTCAATTACGGCAACCAGACGTTTTGCGATA
>JANQSM010000212.1 GCA_028284025.1 Alphaproteobacteria bacterium
TAATGCGCGCCCACTTTGCTGTTGCTACAACTGATGAGACAACCTTTGATTTAATCGGGTTTCTGGAGCAAAATCCCCCAAGAAGTTCTTCTGAAGAGACCCTCCAGACCTACCAGACAGCCTGCACCCATGCGATTCGCCACATGACAGATGAAGAAGTTTTACAGTCCCTGGATACTGCCGTTCATAGAGTGACGCGCTTTGGTAAAATGCCCGAAGAAGGTATCAACCGTGATGTCTTTTATTTTGCTGCAGAACTATTGTGTGTTCGTGTCGGCAAGACAGTTGGGTGGAGTCTATCAGAAGCCAGGATGAGAGGACTTGACAATGCTAGATATAATTTAATAGCACACCTAAGTGAACAGGTTAAAACGCCTGCCCGTTAAGATTTTTTCACACGCAGTTTATCCAGTTTTTTACGGGTATATTCACGGGTTTTACTACAAAACTGGCACGTAACTGTGACAACACCGTCGACCATGGCCTCTTCCAGTTCCTCTTCTGTCATGGATTTTAAGACATTTTCCATGCGTTTTTTATCGCACTGGCACTTGTCTTGGATAGGAAGTGGTTCAAATACCCGCACCCCGTCTTCATTAAACAGCCGGTACATTAAATGGCTGGGAGCCAACGTAGGCGACAACATTTCATCCGCCGTGCTGCTGCCTAAAAAAACCAGCGCGCGATTCCAGTCTTCTTCCATTTGTTTGAGTTCAGACTGTGAAAACTTATCTTTTTCCTCTGCTGGTAGCCGCTGCAACATGATGGCACAACTGCGCCAGACCAGCTTTCCATTTTCTTCCTTTACCTGATCAGCGGCTACTTTAATGACGGTTTCAATCTGCTCTGACTGATGAAAATAGTGATGCACACAATCTGTCAGGCTTTCACCAGTCAGTTCAACAATTCCCTGATAGCGATCTTTATGCAGTTTGGAATTCATGGTAAAGGCAAGATGCCCCTGTCCCATCAGATGAGGAATTGCCAAATTAACATCTTTGTCAACTTTATCCAGATTGCCGTATAGTTCTTTCAGTTTTTCCTCATTAATATTGACATAACCCCGAATTGCCCCGGTGTTGGTAATATCGCTCACCAGCAAAGGAATAGGCCCATCCCCCATGGCCTGAATGGTAAATACCCCTTCATATTTCATGGCATTCGCCAGACATGCCGTTAAAGTCAAAGCTTCTGCAAGTAATTTGGCTGCCGGATAGGGATAGTTATGGCGCTTGATAATATCATTAAGTGTAGAACCCAGTCTTACAAAGCGGCCCCGCAGCTCCAGTGTTTCCACCTGGAAGGGTTGCACCAGGTTATCCGGAGCCGTTTTAAGATTGATTTGAATTTGGTCTTGGGAATCAGTCATATTTATCTTTATAAAGTATCATAGGTGCAATTAATAACTTCGTAAAGACCCACTGCTCCTCATGGTGAGCTTGTCGAACCATGTGCGTCATTCACATCCTTCGACAGGCTCAGGATGAGGTTTACGAAGTTATTAATTACTCTTACAATGATCTATGATGGAATCACTTAAAAGCAAACCCTCAGAAAGCACAAATCCGCGCAAACGGCAAGGACGAAAACCAAAAAAGCTGACGGTAAAATATTTACATAATGTGGCGCTTTTCTATCTAGAGCGCTTTTCTGCCACGCGTGATTCCTTACGACAGGTATTAAAACGCCGTGTCAGAAAGTCCGCCCGGTTTTATGAACTGGATGAAACAGAAGTTCAGAAATGGCACCAAGAAATTGAAACCCTGATTGTAAAATTTGTGGATTTAGGCTTGATCAATGATACGGCATTTGCCAAAGCCCGCAGCCAAACCTTACACCGGCGCGGCGATTCCAAGCGTATGATTGCTGCCAAACTCAAAACCAAGGGCATTGAAAATACCGATATTGAAAACGTGTTTGAAAGTCTGAATCTAAATAATACAGAAGTACAAATGGAGGCCGCGCAAAATTACCTAAAGCGCCGCCGGATCGGTCCATACCGTACCAAAGGCAAGCGTGAAGATTTTTATGAAAAAGATCTGGCAGCACTTGCTCGTGCAGGATTCAGCTATGACATTTCCAAGCGGGCACTATCATGATACATCTTGACAAATCATGATAATTGAAATATAATAAGGCCATGACAGACCAAACTGATTTAACAAAATTTTCTTCACAGGCTGACCCAAAAGTTTTATCAACTATGAAGGCTATTGCCAAAAGTGAAGGTCGGCAACTACAACACCTTTTGGATGAAGCAATGCGCCAATACATTGATAACAAACTTTCTGGACGTGCGCGCCCACATGTCAAACGCAGCCTGGACCAAAGTATGAAGCAGTTTGATACCCTTTATACCAAGCTTGCACAGTAATCTATCGTGACAGATTATCTGACTGTTTCCGACATCATTGAAATTCACCAAACTCTGATCAATCGTTATGGGGGCACTGATGGTATTCGCGACAAAGGTGCTTTAGAAGCAGCCATCTTCCGCCCGCAAACTGGTTATTATGAGAATACAACCCACGAGGCTGCCGCTTTAATGGAAAGTCTGGCGTTAAATCATCCTTTTCTGGATGGCAATAAGCGAGTAGCTTTTGCCGCAATGTTTGTATTTCTGGATATTAATGGCTATTGCTTCACCTGCAAACCCGATAAAGCTTATCGTTTTATTATAAATTTATTTGAGGCTAAAACTTTCACACTGGAAAAGCTTTATCACTGGCTAAACGACAACGTCACCAGGAAAAAAGATTAGTCTTTCGCCCGTTCAACGTAAGAAGCATCTTCCACTTTTACAACAATCCGGGTCCCGCTGGTAATATGGGGCGGTACCATTACGCGTACACCATTTTCCATCACCGCTGGTTTATAAGAAGACGCCGCTGTCTGGCCTTTAACCACGGCATCAGCTTCCACAACTTCCAGCACTACCGAATCAGGCAGATGGACTCCCACGGGTGTCCCTTCATGCAAATCAATAGTCACCGTCATGCCATCATCCAGAAAAGCGATTTGATCGCCGATGATATCGCCTCCCAGTATGATCTGCTCATAATTTTCCGCATTCATGAAGGTGTATTGGTCACCATCCGCAAATAAAAACTGGTGGTCAATTTCATCCAGGCGCGCGCGTTCCACGGTCTCTGACGCCCGGAACCGTTCGTTCAGTTTGGTACCGTCCTGTATATCCTTCAGTTCTGCCTGTAGATAGGCTGGCCCTTTGCCGGGTTTGACGTGTGATGTTTTGGTGACCACCCATAACCGGTCTTTGTGTTCGATGACATTGCCCGGGCGCAGTTCATTACCGTTTACTTTCATGCAGCCATCCTCAAGTCGTCATCTTTTCCCAGGTAGACCTTGGCAATATTGTTCAACAACTCTAATGATTCTTTGCGCGGACGCTGAAAACAATTTCGACCAATAATCGATCCGTTTCCGCCCCCATCGCGAATCGCAATAGCATCTTCCAAAACACTGTTCGCGCCTTTTTTCGACCCACCGGAAAATACCACCATGCGGCGTCCATTAAAGCAGCTTTGCACAATGTGGCGCACCCGATCAGCTTGCGTTTTAATCACCACCTTGTTGTCCTTGATAGCTTTGGCAGATTCGTCTTGATCCATAAAATCTGATGGAAGCTTCACCTTGATAACATGTGCGCCCATCAAACAAGCCATATGAGCACCATAGCCGATGACATCAATTGCCAACTCCCCTTCCTTGGAAACCGTTTTTCCGCGCGCATAAGACCATACTACAGCGGCCAGGCCATAGGCTTTGGCCTCTTCAATAAGTTCACGCAACTCTTCCAACATGGAATAAATTTCTTCCGATCCGGGATAAATCGTATAACCAACGGCCGAACATCCCAAACGCACTGCGTCGCGTACAGTGGCAGTCACAGCCTGGGTCGGAGCATCAGGATTTTTATACAGGCTGTTGGCGCTGTTCATTTTCATGATCAATGGAACGGATCCGGCAAACGTGTCCGCAGATGCTTCCAACATACCCAATGGCGCAGCATACGCACTGCACCCTCCATCAACTGCCAGCTTATGGTGATACTGCGGGTTATAGGCATCCGGATTCATGGCAAAACTGCGGGCAGGCCCGTGTTCAAAGCCCTGATCTACGGGCAGTATAATCATTTTTCCAGTCCCGGCAGTTTTTCCCGTACACAGTAAACGTGCCAAATTTGCCTTGGTAGCCGGACTATCGCTTTCATAATTATCCAGAATTTTACGAACTTTTTGTGTGACTCTCATCTGATCCTCCAATTGATGTAAAAAATTGTGATAGCCTATTCCAGGTGCGTTTGCAATCTTGAAAGAAAGAGGCTGAAAGTAAATAGGATGACGGCTTTCAGCCTAACCTGCCATCCGTAATTCATTTCCCATTGTGTCAGCCAGGACCCTTGCTGTGTCAATCATCCGGCAAGAAAAACCCCATTCATTGTCATACCAGGACATAACCCGTACAAAGGTCCCTTCCATTACTTTGGTCTGGGTGGCATCAAAGCATGAGCTATTTGAATTGTGATTAAAGTCCATAGAAACCAGCGGCACGTCCACGGTTTCCAGAACACCCTGCAAGTCGCTTCCAGCAGCTTTAGCAATGGCAGCATTGATCTCTTCTGGTGTGGTTTGTTTTTTCGCCACAAACTTAAAGTCGATCAAGGATACATTTGGCGTCGGCACACGAATCGCTACGCCATCCAGTTTGCCATCTAATTCCGGCAATACCAACCCTACGGCACGGGCTGCTCCGGTACTGGTTGGGATAAGATTCAACGCCGCAGCGCGGGCGCGGTAAGGATCAGAATGGAAAGTGTCCACCAATCGTTGATCTCCCGTATAAGCGTGAATTGTGGTCATGAATCCCTGTTCAATCCCCACGGCCTGGTTCAGTACATGTGCCACTGGCGCCAGACAGTTAGTTGTGCACGATGCATTGGAAATCACTTCATGTTGGTCCGTTAGCTTATCATGGTTTACCCCATAAACCACCGTCAGGTCTGCACCCTTAGAGGGAGCAGAAACAATTACACGCTTGGCACCCGCCTTTAAATGCTTGGCGGCATCTTCCCGGTTGGTAAAACGGCCGGAACATTCAAAGACAATATCAATGTCCATATCTCCCCACGGTAAGCTTTCTGGATCAGGGTTGGACACAACGTTAATTTCTTTGTTACCCACTTTTAGGCTATTGCTGGTCGCTTCAACTTTTTGTGGAAAGCGTCCATGAACTGAATCGTACTGCAAAAGATGGGCATTGGTTTCAATTGGGGCCA
>JANQSM010000241.1 GCA_028284025.1 Alphaproteobacteria bacterium
ATACTTTTCTTCTGCTCATATACTGCTTTTTCGGCTGTCAATTTTCCAGTTACCTGAATGGCCATATCTCTACCCTTCTACAATTATAAGAATAGACGCTTTGTACACATAAGCGCCTGCTTATCTGCAACAACGCATAGCAAGGGGCTTTGCTCATCTGTGAACCATATTCCAGAGCCCGGTTGGTTCACAGATGATGCATCATATAATATTAGCTGGAAACTCATTTTGCATGAATAAATGAGCATTTGAAACAGCAGGAGTAGCGGGACAATCTGCAAATTGATGCCACATTTATTCTTATTAAATTCCCCAAAATTCAAGAAATTTTATTAAATGATTTAATAAGCACAATTATAATTGGTGGAAATATTAGAAAAAAACTACATGTAATCATAGGGCCATATCTTTAATTGGCAGCAAAGGTTATTAAACTTTCCTGCCATTTTTTGCTATTAACCTGCTCAATCCTTTTAAAATTCATTTAGAAACAGTGATAAGCAACTGTAGGCGGGAATCATCTTGTCTTTACCATTTTCAGTCCATCGGCCATTACTGCTTTTTCTTCAGCCCCTTCAAATCAAAGCCTGACGCCTTTCAAAATCTTTCTCAGCGCCTCCATATCAGTGTTCACCCTCAACAAATGATCAGTTGTTTTACTTTCCATCTCTTTTCTTGCATCATAATTAAAACCTTTATCTTCAAACCGTGGTCCCTCGATTTTTAAGATCAAAGTCAGCAATAGACCGAACCGGAAAGTGAATCCCCAAAATCGTTTTTTACGGCTTGATCTATACAGCGTCAATCCAGCTCTATATTCAGTTGAATTTTTCTTTTCCACCTTCTCAGCAGAAATTTCAATATCCAACACTTTGGGTTTGCCGGCCTCCTTATCTCTCATTTTTTGTACCTCACTAATAAGTTATGAGCAGATGCACCCATAGACAACGCATCACAATAAACATGTCTCACCTGTGAAAAACATACCAGGGACTTTAAAGCCCACGCATTACCAACCTACTAACTTGATATAGACAATTCAGTCTTCATGCAAAGCAAATGACTCTAAAATTCATATTGGTCATTTTATACTTATATCTTTATGTAATATTTTTAATCAAAACGTCATACAACATGGAAATTTATTGAAGAATGTGATCAATAAGATCCTTGCTGACTTGAAAATGTCAATAACCAACTGGATTCGACTATTGATAGAAAGCTGAGTGACTGGAACTGCTCGCAAATAACCATCAATACTGGCTGTATGTCTGAATGGTAAGCAGTACTTGTGGATTCCCGCCTACGCGGAAACGACAGGAGCCACATAATCGGAAGGCCAAGGCTTGTTTAAGTCAGGTTTCTAAAAACCACCGAAACCCTGCAAGAGGTAGGAGGAGAAGCAGGGTTCCGGCGGGACATGGCAGCATTTACAGTTGGTAAGTTACGTCAATGCCAACTGTACGGGGGGCGCCAAAAGCTTGAGGGATGGAAATGACCGGATCGCTGACAGGGAAACTGAAAACCACGTATTCCTCGTCGGTCAGGTTCCTGCCCCAGGCAGACACTTTCAGCCTGCCATCGTTATTGCCAAGCGGGATATCCGTCAGGGTCAGGCGCGCATTCCACAGGGTATAGCTGTCAAAGCGTTCCAGGCTGATTGGGACATGAGCATAGCCAGCAGTGGATGTCATATTGATGTGGGCGGAAACTGTGCCAAACCGGGCGGGCGCAAAAGTATAGTCCGCAGTAAATGCTCCGGAATGTTCCGGCGCCTGTGGCACTGCAAATTGCTGCAAAACCCCGCCGCCCAGAGGATTCGGCTGTAGCGGCATGTCAGCATCCAGGTAGCTGTAGTGAAGCCCAAGCTGCCAGCCCGCCAGGAGTGTTGTCAGATCGATCTCT
>JANQSM010000265.1 GCA_028284025.1 Alphaproteobacteria bacterium
CATGCTGCAAATGCAATCCCGCCAAATAAACCCAAAGTGAAAAGAATACCTGCCTTCATATGTCAAACCTTACCATTTTACGCATTACAAATGCGTCAATTCCAATCATGCCTAATGCTACGGCCATCAACATATTGCCGCGCGGATCCTCAATCAGCATCATCATGTAACCAGGGTTCATTTGCATCAAAAGACCAAACATAATGAACGGCAAAGATCCGATAATATAAGCACTCATTTTTGCCTCTGCTGACATAGCTTTAATTTTAAGCTGTACCCCTTTGCGACGGCGCAACACATCGGATAAATTTTCTAAAGTCTCTGCCAGGTTCCCTCCGGTTTCTTGTTGGATAGACAAAGCGATGACAAAGAAATTGAATTCCGGTAAATCTAATTTTCTGGCTGTATCAATCAAAATATCGTTTAAAGTATCTCCAAGTTGCAGCCGATCTTTAACTTGCCCAAATTCTTCTGATACCGGCGGTGGCATTTCTGCGGCAATAGTTTTGATAGATTCTGAAATCGGTAAGCCAGAGCGTAATCCGCGTACAATAAGGTCAATCGCTTCAGGAAATTGTTCAATAAACTTTCTTTGACGTTTGCCAATAGCCCGCGTGACATACATCTTTGGTAATAGCAAGCCGATCGCAAGACCAGAAAGTAATGCTAGAAAATAAGAAATACCGGTATAATGCTGCACAATCATGACGGCAGCAAAAGTCGTTAAAAGATTAATCAGAACATACTGCCCAACATCCATTTTCATGCCAGCGCGGCGCAGGCGCTTGCGAATTGACGCCGCATTGGGCATATATTTTTTGATCATTTGATCCAGAAGATGCAGGCTGCTGTTGGCTGTATCTTTGCGTACATTCACCGCCGGGTGCAAGTCCAGCATGCCATTGGCCGCACGGGTGGCTACCTTGTGCATTCGTTTGCGTTGCGTATTATTAAAATAAGCGATTGCCTGATCAATGGCAAAATAAAGGCCAGCCAGAACGGCAGAAACAAGAAAAACAGTGTTAGGATCTATTGACATTTCAGACACTCCATCAAGATATCTTCCAGCCCAAAGTAAGCTGCACGTTCACTGAATTTTGGCTTAATTCCGGCTGAAGCAAAACTACCGACCAAATTGCCATCAGCGTCTTCGGTTTCAAATTTATAGGTATAAAGATCTTGCGTGGTGACTACGTCACCTTCCATTCCTACTACTTCTGTCACGTGGGTGATGCGACGTTTTCCGTCACGCATGCGGCTGACCTGAATGATTAAATCTACCGCAGATGAAATTTGTGTCCGCACGGCTTTGCTAGGAAGATTAATCCCGGCCATGCCCACCATATTTTCAAGCCGGGTTAAAGCTTCCCGCGGGTTATTGGCGTGAATAGTGCACAAAGACCCATCATGGCCAGTATTCATGGCTTGCAGCATATCAACCGCTTCGGAAGATCGAACCTCCCCAAGAATGATACGATCCGGGCGCATCCGCAGCGAGTTTTTAACCAGGTCTCGCATACTGACTTCGTTATCTCCCTCCAGATTTGGAGGGCGTGTTTCCAGGCGTACGACGTGGGGTTGTTGCAATTGTAGCTCGGCAGCATCTTCAATAGTGACGATACGTTCACCATGATCAATCATTTGCGATAGAGCATTTAATGTGGTGGTTTTACCAGATCCAGTTCCTCCGGAAATAATAATGTTTAATCGTGATCTGGCTGCAATTTTCAAAATAGTCGCCATGGTTTCAGAAATATTTTCCTGGCTGACCATGGTATCCAGTGTAATTTTGCGTTTGGCAAATTTTCGGATAGAAATCGATGCCCCATCTAAAGCAAGTGGAGGAATAATGACATTTACCCGGCTACCATCTGCCAGACGTGCATCGCACATTGGCGAAGATTCATCTACCCTGCGACCA
Source organism: Alphaproteobacteria bacterium (assembly GCA_028284025.1). Lineage (GTDB taxonomy): Bacteria > Pseudomonadota > Alphaproteobacteria > JANQSM01 > JANQSM01 > JANQSM01. The sequence goes on from JANQSM010000265.1 coordinate 1,922, forward strand.
ATGGCTGTCACAATACGAGTAGCAACATTCATCACATGCTTATTATCTTTGAAGCAAATATTGGTAAGCTCCAGTTTACCTTTGCGCTCTATATATATCTGATGAGGCCCGTTGACCATAATATCAGTGACTTCATCATCATGAAGTAATGGCTCTAACGGTCCCAGTCCCAGCATATCATCAAGTAAGGCATCATTAAGTTCATTACGCTCGTGCAGGTTTAAGTTGAGCTTTTTCTCATCAATAATTTCATCGACAATATCATGAATCTGGTTTTCGATCTTGCCACGTTGTTGGGACGCAACCGACACAATGTCAATGCGTTCCAACAACTCTGGCAGGATGAGGTCCTTAGCCTTTGTGATGGCACTGTCATAATGGGATGTTGCCATCGCTTTTTTTAGATCCTCAAGATCAAAATCTCCCTGACTGGAAAGTTTTTCAGAAGTTTTACCTTCATTGATTTCAAAGTTTTCTTCTGCTGGGACAACGTCTTCAGCAGTAGCAGAAATTTCAATATCCTCAACGGCTTGTTCGCTGGCCTGTAACCTCAGGCTTAAGCGCTCAAGCACATTTTCATGATTGTCGTGTTTTTTACTCACTGTGTTCTCTGCCATGTTATTTTCTTAATCCAGTATCCAGCTTAAGATGCTGTTTTTCTTTTGAGTTTTGGGGGCACCAACAATTTCTGCACAATAGGCACTCAGCTCTTTTACAACTTTTGAATCAGGCGACGCTTCTGCCAAAGCTTTACCGTTATTCAAAGCAAAAGCGCAATTACCACTGTCTTCCGGCAGCATCACCGTTATTGTCTGATTGACTGCTTTTTCAAATTCTTCTTTTGTAAGCTCTCCGTCCTTGCCTGCCCCGACACGGTTGGCAATAATTTTAAACCGACAGTCTTCACGAATATGCTTGGCGTGTGCCATAAGCCGGATGGTATCGCGAATTCCAAACAAAGAGAGATCTGTGACAATGTGTAACTCATCAATTCGGTCCAGAAGATTTTTTTGCAAATGTAATGCGTGTCTGGGCAGATCAATCACAATATATTCAAAATTCTTGGATAATTCATGCAGCAATGGATCAACGGTACGCTCACTCATTTCCAGATGATTCGCTAAATTTTCCTCTACACCCATGACATAAAGATGTTCCCCGGCTTTTGCCAAAGCGCTATTGACGAACAGGTCGTCAATTCGATCTGGATTGCGGATGGCTTCAATAAACCCAGTGCTAGGTTCTACATCCAGTGCTAAAGACAGGGTGCCAAAATAAGGATCCAGATCCAACAGCACTGTATGGCGATGGTGTTTTTCAGCCATCAGCCAAGCTGAATTTACAGCCAAAGAACTACATCCCACCCCTCCACGAGCACCTGTGAAAACGATTGTCTTACTGCGGGATTTCCCGTGGGATTGTCCTAAAGCAACGGTCTCCATGACTTCATTCAGTTTTTCTGCAACAACAGGTTTTGGAATATAATCAGCAAACCCGGCCAACATTAGATCACGATAAAATTGCAGGCTATTTTCCTCGCCCACGCCTATCAGCTTGACCTCTCCTTTGCAGTGATAGGCCATAGTAGTTGCCTCTTCGATGGCATTGGCACAGTCACTTAGATCAATAATAACAATGTCGGGCAATTCCAGCCCACGCCCGGCCAATCTTTTATTCGCCTCTGTTACAGTTTCAGAAAGCGCATCCTGGCAAGTAAAATGGTTTGCGTTTAGATGCTCCACCAACTGTTTGATTGCTTCATCTTTGCTGAATACCACCACGGACCATTGCTGACCATGGGGCGTAGATGTGGCCCCTGATTTTGGGATGTTAAGTACGGCTGCGGTGCTCATTGTCCTAACTCCGAAATAATACTATCAGACAGCTCGGTTGTTTCTCCGGCACGGTACCGTTGAATGGAAAGCGTTGTTGCTTCACCATCTGCCATATCCATTTCATTAGGAGCTTTAAGATCATCCTGATTGGCGAGCATTTTTTGTAGATTTATGGCGTTGGCACACCCAAGTCGGCGCGTATCTGCACATGTCTCTGCTTTTTCTGTCAGTGTAGGTGCATAGGTTAAGCGGAGTGGCGTTTGATCCACTTCCTTAGGCACACAGGCACTGACAAGAATCAGAATGGCACACAGTCCCGTAATTTTTTTCAGTATCAATTTTGTTTCCTGCCACATTATTTTTCTCCTAATCAATTAAGAATCCCACGTCTCCCACGGTTTGCCGTTCAATTTTTGGCTTTGCAGGTGGGACAATGTTTTCTGCCAATTTTTTGGTATACGCATCTGTAGGCAGCACAATTTCTTCAGCCGGTACAGGCTTGACGATGTAAGGCGTGACCACGATGACTAATTCAGTCTCACTGCGTTGAAATCTGTCAGATCGGAATAGAGGGCCAAGAACAGGTACGTCGCCCGCTCCAGGCAGTTTGGATAAATCATCTTGAGTGTTTTGCTGGATTAATCCAGCAATCGCAAAGCTCTGGCCGCTTCCCAATTCAACAGTTGTTTCTGCGCGACGCGTGCTCAAAGCCGGAATAATAAGGTTTTGTACCTGAATTGCCCCCACATTTGTGAGTTGGCTCACTTCAGGCCGTACCCGCAGGTTAATTCGGTTGCCGCTGATCAGAGTTGGTGTAAATGCCAGACTCACCCCAAACGGACGGTATTCAACTGAAATGCGGTCATCATCTTGCGCGGTTGGCACGGGGAATTCTCCTCCTGCTAAAAATTCTGCTGTCTCACCGGAAAGGGCAGTCAGGTTTGGTTCAGCCAGAACGCTGATCAACCCTTCATCTTCCAAAGCATCGAACAGCACATCTAAATCTACATTTCCTTCGTTGTAACCTAAATTCAGGTTATTCACTCCGTCACTGCGGGTAATGAGTGTACCTGCCGAGAACAGTGGATTACCCGTTGCTATACCAAAAATTACTGATCCGGCGTTTAATCCTGCCTCCCAGTTAAAGCCTAAATCCTTGATTGTATCGCGGGATACTTCAGCAATGCGCACCCGTAAATTGACCTGATTTGAGGTCTCAACCTTTAGCTGATTAATGACCTCATCTTCTGAACCTCCTACGCGAACTGCCATACGGCGGGCATCTTCTGCGTCAGATGGACTAAATACTTTTCCAGCCAAAACAATGGCACCATCAATGGAGGATAATTTAATTTGATGTCCGGGGATTACTTCATCCAGTGCTTTTTTAAGACGGCTTAAATTGTGATTCACTGAGATTGGTTTGCTTAATGTTACGTCCCCATTTCTGTCAACAGCGTAAACAACCGTGTCCCCAGGTTGCCGGCCAAACAGGTAGATCATACTGGGGGATTTGACCTGTACATCGGCGATTTCGGGGTCAGCGATGAATACCTGTTCGGCCGGGCTGTTGAGTTTAATAAGAGTTCCTTTGTTGATCTCCAGTGTTAGTGTTTTTTGCAAGGGGGCAACAACTTGCTGGGCATGAGCATTTGGCAATGCTACCAGTATCAGCATCATGAATGCTGCCACCATCAATAAAATGTTTCTCATCTGCCAGTGCGCCATTTATTTTATTTCCTTTACATTTACCTTATAGGTTTCGGATCCACGCATGACTTGAACCGATGTATTTTGTTCTGCCGCATCCAGCAGGAAGCTGGCGTCACTGTCCCAGGTGTATCCGCGCTCTGTTGAGTTAGAGGCGTTATTGACGTGATAAGGTAGGAGTTGTTGGAACGTGACATCGCCAGCTTCGCTGCTGTCATCTGCGTTGGTAACTTCAAATGTTGGAATAAATTCTTGTGCCAGGCTGCGCAGG
>JANQSM010000276.1 GCA_028284025.1 Alphaproteobacteria bacterium
CTGGTATCCAAGCTGACCGAAAACAAAACCAATGCAGAGTTTTTTGACTCTATGAATAGTTAGTATTGCCTAAAAGGAAAATATTTGTTATATTAATAAACTGTTAACCGCAACAAAACGAGGAAAATATGGTAGAAATGACACAAGACGAACTTGAAAAAGCAATGGGTTCAGAGAGCACTAGAAACCGTGGAGAAGCAAGGGTTGCTGATGGAATGGGAGATAACGTGCCGCTCGAGATTCTGACACGTGTGGGTTCTCCTGTTCGAGGTGTGAACTCTTCTCCGGCTGCTGTTGCGGCTGCTAAGCGTGCTGCAAAACAGCGTGGATCCTGATATAATTAAAATCTATCCCAGATTTTCTTTAAAAAACGCTGCTGTACGATCATTTGCTGCTTTGGCAGCATCTGCATCATAGTGGTTACCGCCGATGCGGGCAAAAGCATGATCTTGATCAGCATAATAATGTAAAGTGACTTTTGAGTTTTCCTTTAAAGATGACTTGATCTTTTCCTGAGCCTCAGGCGGGACAAACTGGTCTTTGCCTGCCATATGCATTAAAAGGGGGGTGCCAATGCCACTTTGTTCCTCGACTAACTCATCTAAACCAACGCCATAATAGGCAACGTTACAATCTGCATCCGTGCGGGTCGCCATTAAAAAAGCGAGCTTTCCGCCTAAGCAAAATCCAACGGATCCTACTTTACCATTACAGTTTTCCATGTCTCTGACATGCTGCAAAGTAGTATCAAGGTCTTTTACCCCCGCATCCACATTAAAGGCTTTAAACAGTTCAAACGCTTTTGCCCATTCAGCTTCCGTCTTGTCGGTAATGTCGATGTTGGGTTCAATCCGCCAGAACAAGTCTGGACATACCACTAAATACCCTTGAGCTGCCAGTTGGTCGGCCTGGTCGCGCATCACCTGATTCACCCCAAAAATTTCCTGGATCAAAACAATGCCGGATGCGGGAAGCGTATCAGGCTTGGCACAGTAGGCTGAAAATGTACCGCCATCAACGGATTTGATGGTAATGCGTTCGCTGGATGTCATGGTGTTTCTCCTGTAAAGCCTTGTGTTTAAAACTGAATCCATTATGTTCTAGAACGTTAAAGCGGAAAAATCAATTATGGAAAAGCAACTTTACTATACCTCACATGTTTTTTGCTGCGTTAATGAACGTGTCCCGGATCATGAGCGCGGGAGCTGCAAGGCTTTGGGGGCAGAGAAGCTTCAAAACTACATGAAGGCCCGTGCCAAGGAGCTGGGCCTTACTGAAGGAGAGAGCAAAATTCGGATCAATAAAAGCCTGTGTCTGGATCGGTGTGAGTTGGGGCCAATTTTGGTGATTTATCCGGAGGGGGTTTGGTACCATTACGAAACAATAACCGACGTGGAGGAGATCCTAACCGGGCACCTTCAAAATGGCCGTATTGTGGAACGGCTCCGCGTGTCTCCTGATCAGGAGGCGCTCTAGCATGGATACAATCTACGCTCTTTCCACTGCTGTAGGGAAAGCCGGGGTGGCGGTGATTCGTGTTTCTGGTCCAAAAGCCGAGCAAAGTATACATGCGCTGTGCGCCAGGGATTTATCGCCGAGGCAGGCGACTGTATGTAATCTTTTCGATCCCGAAACAAAGGAGGCTCTGGACCATGCACTGGTGTTGTGGTTTCCAGGACCAAATAGTTTTACAGGCGAAGATGTAGCAGAATTTCATGTACATGGCAGTCTGGCGGTGGTGCAGGACGTGCTGGCCGTTTTGGCGGATCAGCCTGGGTTCCGCCTTGCGGGGGCAGGAGAATTCTCCCGTCGCGCCTTTGAAAATAACAAGCTGGATTTAACGGCTGTAGAAGGATTAGCCGATTTGATTGAGGCTGAAACTTCTGCTCAGCGCAAAGCAGCGGTACGCCAAATGCAAGGGGAGCTTGCGACTCTTTATGATGACTGGGCCAATCAATTGACAAGATCCCTGGCTTATCTGGAAGCAGAGATTGATTTTGCCGATGAGGAATTGGATAAGGAAACGTTGTCGCAGCACAAGGACTTGATCAGGAGCACCTTGGGTGAAATACAGGCCCATCTCAATGATCGTCACGCCGGAGAACGCTTGCGCACGGGGTTCCGGGTCGCAGTGGTTGGGCCGCCAAATGTCGGAAAATCCAGCTTCATCAATATGTTAAGCAAGCGCGATGTGGCGATTGTTTCTGATATTGCCGGCACCACGCGTGATGTTATTGAGGTTCATCTGGATTTGGGGGGCTACCCGGTGCTGGTTGCTGATACGGCCGGTTTGCGGCAGACAGAAGATGTCATTGAATCGGAAGGGATTCGCCGCGCCGCGGCCTGGGCTGAGCAAGCTGATCTTACGGTTTTTGTCACTGATACGGCACATTGGCCCCTGGAAGATAATAATTTACAAAAACAGGCAGCAAGTGCGGATGCAATTCTGGTTAACAAGATTGATTTAAAAGAAAAAAATCCGGATGTTTCACGTGAAACAATGCCTGTTTTTTTAGTATCAGTGACAGAAGGAACCGGCCTGGATAAGGTCCTAAGCTTTTTGACTGAAACGGTGAAAACTCGCCTGGGGGAATCCACTGCTGCTCCCCTTATTACCCGTGCCCGGTATCGGGAAGCTTTGCAGGATGTTGTCAGTGCGTTGCAGCGCTCTGGCCAGGCTGAATTGCCAGAGTTAGTTGCAGAGGACATCCGCCTTGCAGTACGCGCGTTGGGGCGGATTACGGGTCGGGTGGATGTGGAAGATTTGCTCGATATTATTTTTGCTGATTTTTGTATTGGCAAGTAGGCGTGTAAGGTGCTGCCAAACCTTTTGACAAAAACGGCTTTTGCGCTTACAGTAGCCTCCCTGTTAACTGTGAGGCGGTTATGAAATCTTACGATGTCATTGTGATTGGAGGTGGGCATGCCGGCTGTGAGGCCGCTGCGGCATCGGCTCGCCTGGGTGCCAACACATTACTTCTAACTCACAAGATTGAGACCATTGGAGAAATGTCCTGCAATCCAGCGATTGGTG
>JANQSM010000024.1 GCA_028284025.1 Alphaproteobacteria bacterium
AACTTGATGATCTAAGATATTACACGCCACCTGCCAATGCCGATGCAATGCATTATCAGGTTGAGGCACTGGAACTGACACGTGCTGCCTTACCCCGGGACAAAGGCCTGATTGGCTTTGTTGGCGGTCCACTAACGCTGTATGTGTTTGCAGTGGAAGGCAGTCATAAAGGGGATATTTCATCAGCCCTTGCCGGGTTGCACGATGGCCGATTTGACGGATTCATGGAAAAACTTATTGATTTGTTGGTAGAAAATGTTGCTCTGCAAGCAAAAACCAATCCGGATGTGATCGCAGTACTGGACAGTTGTGCAGGAGAATTAGATGTTCCCACGTTTGAAGAAAAATATTTGCCATACCTAAAGGTCTTTTTTGATAAATGCCGGGAAAAGCATCCTGAGATGCCGCTTCTTTATTACGCAAAAAAAACTGATGCAACCTATTGGAATCATTTTACCGATTTACCGATTGAGGGACTCGGCATTGATTGGACCCCAGATATGGCAGAGACACTAAAGAACTGGTCAGATCGATTTGCACTCCAGGGAAACTTTCCACCGGATGTGATGACGTTACCGCCGGAAGAGTGTCTGCCAAAACTTCACGCCTGGTTTGAAAAAATGGCAGCAGTTGCCCCTGAACACCGTAAGGGGTGGATCTGTGGGCTGGGGCATGGTGTCTTACCAACCACACCAGAAGATAACGTACGCCAATTTGTTAAGCTTTCGCGGGAATATTTTTAAAAAAGCTTTTTATTCTTCCTGCTTTTAGACTATATCTTTTTCTATGTCTTCCATGACCGATCTTTTAAAAAAATATAATGTCCAAGGGCCACGTTACACCAGTTACCCGACAGTACCCTATTGGGAAGATCATCCTGATCAGCAGCAATGGATAGAATACCTTTCCAAAGAATTGAATAAAAGCCAAACAACGGGCCATGGTGCCGCCATTTACATTCACATTCCGTTTTGTGAACAGCTGTGCACCTTTTGTGCCTGCAACAAAATCATTACCAAGAAGCATGAGCGATCTAATCCTTATATCAAGGCTGTTCACCAGGAATGGCAGATTTATCTAAAAGAGTTAGGTCGCGATAGAATTCCTGTATCTGAAGTGCACCTGGGCGGAGGAACTCCGACTTTTCTGACACCGGATGAATTAAAGCAATTGATGGGGGAGCTATTGCCCCATTTTGATATTTTAGCTGAGGCTGAAATGTCTTTTGAAGCTGACCCGCGTGTTACCACACCTGATCACCTGCAAGCTCTTTATGATTTAGGCTTCCGGCGCATGAGTTACGGCATTCAGGATTTTGATCCAGTGGTACAAGATGTTATCAATCGTGTGCAATCGGTAGCGCAAGTGACGACCTTGACACAAGCGGCCCGTGAAATCGGCTATACAAGTGTAAATTACGATCTGGTCTATGGGTTGCCGTTACAAACTTTAAAAAGCATAGAAGATACTATTGCCCATGTTCGTGATTTAAAACCCGATCGCATCGCATTTTATGCGTATGCCCATGTACCGTGGGTGGGTAAAACCGGTCAACGCAAATTTACGGAAGCTGATCTTCCAGATGGCGATGCCAAACGCGCCCTGTATGAACTTGGACGTGAAATGCTGTTTGATGCGGGTTATAGGGAAATTGGCCTGGATCATTTTGCTCTACCCGAGGATGACCTCACCAAAGCCGCCAGTGAAGGGCGTCTATTTCGTAATTTCATGGGTTATATGGCGCACCATGTTTCTCCCCTAATTGGGCTGGGCGTTTCTTCCATCAGTGATGCCTGGCGGTGCTATGTCCAAAACACCAAAGACCTAAATGAGTATCAAGAAAATGTTGCTCAAGGAATTTTACCTATCATCAAAGGACATGTACTTACAAAAGAAGATGAGATTTTACGACGCCATATCCTGAACCTGATGACACAATTTCAGACCGACTGGAATAGCGAATCTGAATTTACGGATTATTTGATTGATGTACCTGATAAGTTACAAGAGTTTGCCAATGACAATCTGATTCAAATGAACGATAACAAAATCATGGTCCCAGATTCTGGCCGCCCATTTTTGCGCAACATTTGCATGGCGTTTGATGCACGATTAGAAAGACGGTCCCCACAACAGCAAATTTTCAGCAAGACGATTTGATGATTGGTAAACTTAGTACATCACACAAAGAAATCACAATTATCGGCGCAGGAATTGCCGGACTATTGGCCGCATATCGGCTGGACCAAATAGGGTATGAGGTAACACTTTATGAAAAAGCCCATCGGGCGGGGGGAATGATTCAAACCCTTAATACCGATTACGGCATTGCTGAGAGTGCTGCGCACTCTTTCCGTGCCACAG
>JANQSM010000290.1 GCA_028284025.1 Alphaproteobacteria bacterium
CAGCTGCATAGTGCGCGGCAATAAGACGATCAAGAGTCCTGCAAAGTTCTCCATCCTGGTCTCCAAGGCTTTCTCGAACACGCTTACATTGTTTAATGAAAGGAAGACTTAAAACAGCACGAGCGCGATAATTCATTTGGATGCCTATTATCCACTCTCTCCTGAGAGCCTTGAGTTCTTCAGATAAAAAGGAAATTGTGGTCGGTTTCCCTATAACATTGAAAACTATTCTCAGCAACCATTTTTCTAAAGGTGTACCATACATAATATCCCGTATAAAGCTCGCAGGATCCTCAAAACGATGACCCAATTCAGCGTTTACTTGAAAGTACATGCTCATGGCGACAGTTGGTGATAAAATATTTTCAGGTGGTTTCTCTGCAATACTTTCAGGATCCAACAGGAGGAATTCTTCCTCTCTTTCTGTAAGTTCCCCCATTTTCAAAAGTTGTTTTAAGGCAGGAAGGGTGTGATCATCAACACCAGGAATGTCATTAGCAACACTGGTTGGTAAGAAGGCATCCTCCGACAAACGTGCAGCAAACGGTTTGTAATCAAAGTCCTTTATACTTACCATTTTCTTTCTTAATTCAAAAGCTGCGGCCATTCTACCTGCTGTATTGGTCCGCTCTCCATCTTCAATAAGAGGGGCCATTACTTCAAGCAGGTTAACTTTATCCTTGGCTATTTCTTCTATTTTCCTAATGTCACAGGAAGTAATAAAATCCAGTAATTTTTGGGTAGAAACCGCACTATAATCCCGGCACAGCAATTCACAAGCCACTTGAAAAGACCCTAAAGGCTCATGACGCGAAAAATATTGTAATGCAGGAATAATTTCATCAATTACGCTGTCCGCTGCCTGAAGGAATTCTTCTTGGCTCATCCCTCCGTACGCAGAAAAATCATCAAAGGCAAAAGCATTAAAATGAGGAAGAATTTCTGTCATCGCGGCAATCAATTCCCCCGAATCACGATTCGTTAAAAGAGTGCGACGCGCTGCCTTCACCAGTCTCTGATATGGAGGGAAATCCTGAATGCTCTCCAAATGAACAAGTTTCCACAAAGGGGTGATGTAAGAAAACATAATGAATCTGCCCTTTTATCTTAATTATGGGCCTTTTTAATATATCTTTTTGGGAAAATCAAGTGGTATTATTGCTGTCGATACTGACGCATTGCCAAAAGGACCTTGCGCTTTTTGATAATCTCTCGCCAGGAAATATAAAGAGTAGAAGCAATAATGATACTGCCTCCCAGGATACTCCATTGGTCAGGGATCTCATCAAATAGTACAAATCCAAGCAAGAAAGCAAAGACCAGCGAAATATAATTGGCAGGCACCACAGCGCTGGCTTCCCCAACCCGATAGCCCCGAATAACAAAAAACTGGCCCAACAACCCAAAGATGCCCATAGCAAAAAGTTTTACCAGTGTTAATGCTCCGACCGGTTGCCAAACATACCAAGCCGGAATAATGCTGACCATAAAAGCAATCACACTAAAGTACGCCAGAATGGTGATCGCCCGTTCTGTTGAGGTAAGCTTTTTAATAGTAATATGAGCTGCCGACATGCAAAAAGTACCAAACACCACAATAGCTGCGGCCCAGTTAATGGCTTCCCCCCCTGGACGCAACATAATAACCACTCCTAAAAATCCGGCAACGGTGGCGCTAACACGCCGCCAACCGAAAACTTCCCCCAACAAGAAAGGCGCAAGTGCTGTTATGAACAAAACTTTGGCATAAGTGATTGTGGTAACATCCACCAGAGTCAATTGCGTATATCCATAAAATACACAAGACATGGCTGCAACCCCGCTTAGGGATCGAAAAATATGCAAGCCCGGTCGATCCGTTGTAAAAACCTTGACCATGCCAATACGGTGAATGATGGGAAAAATGGCAATAAGCTGTGCCAGAAGACGGAAAAAAACGATCTGAAAGCTGTTCAAATCCTGCTCCCCCAGAGATTTTACCGTTGCCCCCATAAGCGAAAACATTAAACAAGATACAATAATCCAGATAATACCGCGCACATTTTTAGGCAAAGAATGGAAATACGAAGATAGCAAAATGGATCCAATTAATTCTGAATTAATCCTGTAATTAATCCTGGGCGTTGAATTTGTAATTTATTCCTATACCATATAAACCAAATTACAAGAGGGTAAGCACAATGCATCCACAAAAATTAAAAGACCGTCGCAGCAATTTTGATACCACCCAAATGTATAGCTTTGGGCGCAAGTTCATGAATCATATTGGGCGCGACTGGAACGGGGATTATGCCGCCTTGCACACTGCCTCTGCCGAAGAGCTGGAAGCTTTCTGGTCTATGTGGTTGGATGAATCGGGAATTATTTGTGAGCGCGGCACAACAGTTTTAAAAAATCCGGATACCATGACCGGTGGGCAGTACTTTCCTGACACAAAGCTGAATTACGCAGAAAACCTGCTGGAGAATTTTGAATCCCCCACCGATGTGGCAGTAATTTATCGAGACCATATGCCAGATGCCCGCCGGGCTTTAACAATAGCAGAACTTAAAGATCTGGTTTCCATCTACCAACAACTTCTTCTAAGTCAAGGTATTGCAGCTGGTGACCGGGTGGCAGCCTATGCTGGAAACACAATTGAAACAGCAGCTTTTTGCCTGGCAGCTTCTTCCCTGGGGGCGATCTTTTCTGTTATCGGGCCAGGCAATGAAGCCAAAAGCGTTCTGGATCGCTTTTCCCAGATTGATCCCAAAGTTTTAATCTGCACATCAGAAGATTTCGTCCGCCCGGACGGGGATATCATCTGCCGCTTGCAAACATCCGCCGAAATCGCATCTCGGTTGCCAACACTTCAGCAAGTGATTGTGGTTCCGCGTTATTCCAATAGCCCGCCAAAAGATTTATCTGCCTTCAAAAAAGCGGCCTATGCTGCTGATTTAATCGCTGATCTTTCCCCAAAACCTCTGGTCTATACTCGACTACCGTTTAACGACCCGCTGTTTATTTTGTATTCGTCTGGCACCACGGGGGATCCAAAGTGTATCACCCATGGTATTGGCGGCACGTTACTGGAACTCAGTAAATGTCATAAACTTCATGCAGATCTGAAAGCCGGGGATGTCGCCTTCTTTCAAACCAATTCAGAGTGGATGATGTGGCATTATAATCTGACCCATCTACAAGCCGGTGCAACCACTATCTTGTCTGATGTCAACGTCAAGCATAACCATTTGAATATTGTATTTGATATTACAGTAGAAGAAAATGTGACGATGCTAGGATCTTTTGCAGGATTCTATAATATGTTGCAACGGCGTGGATTTACGCCAGAGCAGACCAATCCTTTGACCAACGTTACTCAGATTCAATCTACCGGGTCGCGTCTTATGCCTGAAACATTCGAATATTTTTACAAAACCTTGGGCCTGAATGGCGAAGTCGCCAGTATTTCTGGCGGTACTGATGTGATCTCTGCTTTTGTTCTGGGGTGCCCTTTAAATCCTACTATCGCCGGACGCAGCCAATGTATTGGGCTGGGCATTGATTTAAGATGTGTAGATGAAACCTGCCAGGCTCTCCCATGTGGAAAACAGGGGGAAATGATTTTTGGAAAGCCATTTCCTTCCATGCCAGTGCGTTTTTGGGGAGATACAGATGGCAGCAAATATCGGGCAGCCTATTTTGAAACCTTTGACAATGTATGGCGCCACGGTGATGAAATTATGGTGTTTGAGGACACAAGTATTGTGGTATTGGGCCGCAGTGATGAAACCTTAAACATCAACGGCAATCGGATTGGGCCAATTGAAATCATGAGCCTGGCTGAACAGGTAGAAGGTGTTGCGGAAGCTGCCGTTGTGGGTCGTAACATTAATGGATCAGACTACCCGGTAATGTTTGTGGTACTGGAAAAAGGCATCCCTTTGGATAACACCTTAAAGTCAAAAATTGCCCATACCATT
>JANQSM010000292.1 GCA_028284025.1 Alphaproteobacteria bacterium
TGGATAGGTAGAATTCCAGGAATGAAAGAATATGTTGCAGAAAGTCTCGAAATTTCTGTTGAAACTTTAGACGTTTATTTGTCTGCAGAGCCAGAAGAAAAAATTCCTAAACTTAAAATCATGCAAAGACTCTTTGCGATTGTTTTTGAACATGGATATCCTTGCAAGCCGCTTGGAGATACCTTTGTCAATAATGATAGCTGGATCAGTTTGGATAATTGCCTGGATAGCGACATTCTGACTGTTTTTACTTACTTTTTTAATCAACGTTTACTGGATACTCATCAAATCCTAAAGGCTAGCAGATCTGATTTAAGACCTACTCATATTTCTGATGTTTTAACTGGTAGATCTGACATCTCTCCTCCCGTCGCAAGGGTATTAAAAAGAGCCGTTAATGCCCTAGGTATTAGACAAACTGTTGAGAATTTTATGAATGACTCTGATGGTGAGCACCCATTTAAGAGAGCGTCATTTGATTTTGTTGAATATCTGCGTTTTAGACAAATAGGTATTCGCGCATTCCAATATGAAACAAGCGTGCCAAGTGACCATATCCCTGTGCTGGTTTACTTGAATGCAACAATGGCAAGTTATGCAGAGGGTGTATTTAAAGCAACCAAAGGGGCTGTTATTCCCAGAATCATAGACGATAGACAACGTATAGCTGCCACTAGGGAGCTTAAGTGGATAACTAATAGAGATAATATAGCGCGCCCTTCCGTTGACACTACACCACCACGCAAGGTCGATCTAAAAAGAAGAACCAGATAAGTTAGGCTGCCTGTTTATCTGCGACCAACTGCGGCTTGGCTGTGAAATTGGCCTGGGCCTCCAATACATCAGCCACACGGAAGACAGATTCTTCATCAAACGCTCGTCCAATCAACTGTAAGCCCAATGGCAAGCCTTCACTGTTTAAGCCCGCAGGTACAGAAATGCCTGGCAATCCGGCCATGCTGGCAGGCACAGTAAAGATGTCATTTAAATACATCTGGATAGGATCTTTAATTTTCTCATTCAAACCAAACGCTGCACTGGGTGTGGTGGGTGTTAACAATACATCACATTTTTCAAAAGCAGCTTTGAAATCATTTGAAATCAGTGTCCGTACGCGTTGGGCTTTACGGTAATACGCATCGTAATATCCGGCAGATAGAACATACGTCCCGATCATGATCCGCCGTTTCACTTCCTCACCAAAGCCTTCAGCACGTGTTTTTTCATACATATCAATTAGAGAATCACCGTCCTCACAAACGCGCAAGCCATAGCGCACCCCATCATACCGGGCAAGATTGGAAGATGCTTCCGCCGGCGCAATAATGTAATAACACGGCAGGGCATACTTGGTGGTCGACAGGCTGACTTCTACAATCTCAGCACCTGCGTCGCGCATCATATCTGCACCTTGCTGCCATAAATCAATAATTTCCTTAGGCGTGCCATCCATTTGGTATTCTTTAGGGACCCCCACTTTCATACCCTTAATGTCCCCGGTCAACGCACTTTCAAAATCAGGAATGGCGACCTTGGCCGATGTCATATCTTTTGTGTCGTAGCTTGCCATTGACTGCAACATAATTGCGGCATCGCGCACAGAGCGCGTCATCGGCCCTGCCTGATCCAAAGAGCTGGCAAATGCAATCATCCCCCAGCGGGAACACCGGCCATAGGTAGGTTTAAAGCCAACAATACCGGTAAACGCCGCAGGCTGGCGAATAGATCCACCGGTATCCGTCCCGGTAGCGCCCATTGCAATACGCGCAGCGACGGCTGTTGAAGAACCACCAGAGGACCCTCCAGGTACAACTTCTTTGCCGTCATTTGTTTTCCAGGGACTTTTAACCGGACCATATACCGCCGTTAAGTTGGAAGACCCCATGGCAAATTCATCCATGCTGGTTTTACCCAAAAATACAGCTCCATTATCCAACAGATTCTGACTTACAGTAGACTCATAGGGTGGAACAAATCCATCCAGAATTTTAGAGCCAGACTGAGATTTAATTCCTTTGGTACAGAATAGATCCTTGATCGCGACGGGAATGCCCTCTAAAGGTCGCGCCTCATTTTTAGCAAAACGTTCATCAGATTCACCTGCCTGTTTTAATGCAAGGTCAGATGTTTCCACACAAAACGCGTTTAAGTCTCGCGTATTTTCTATGGCTTTAACATGTGCGGCTACCAGCTCTTTAGCAGAAAACTTTTTGGCTTTTAAGCTGTCACGCGCTTCCGAAATTGTCAGGTTTAAAAGATCGCTCATTATTCCACCACCTTTGGAACCAGGAAAAATCCATGGTCAGATTCCGGCGCATTGACCAAGACATCTTCTACCTGATTACCATCATTAATTTCGTCTTTGCGTAAACTGGGTTGAATGTCAGAAACCGATGTCATTGGTTCCACATTCTCTGTGTCCAGCTCTCCAAGCTGTGCGACCCAGTCCATAATGTTGGACAGTTCTTTTGTATAGGGCGCTACTTCCTTTTCTTCCAGATGAATCCGGGCAAGGCGGGCAATCTTTCGAACAGTGTTTTCATCAATATCAGACATTCTAAAAGCCTTTTATTATACTTGATTTATCAAAACCAGCACTTTATCACTCAGATATGGCGGTTTGCAACATCGAAGATTTAAAGGATAATCTACCTCAAGGCAAGCAAATCTTAGGGCTTGATGTTGGCAGCAAAACAATTGGCCTTAGCATTTCAACCAGCAATTTATCTTTGGCTACGCCTATCACCACGCTAAAGCGCCGGAAATTTAGCCAGGATCTACAGCAACTTAAACTGATTCTTACAGAACGCAATATCGGTGCGCTGGTGATTGGACTGCCATTAAATATGGATGGCAGTGAAGGGCGCAAATGCCAATCCGTACGCCAGTTTGGCCGAAACATTCTAAAAGAAATCGACATTCCGATTGTGTATTGGGATGAACGGCTGTCTACCTATGCCATGGAGCAAGAAATGCTGGCTCATGACGTATCACGCAAAAAAAGGACGCAAGCAATTGACGCCCTGGCCGCCACCCATATTTTGCAAGGGGCGTTGGAGAAACTGGCCCCATAGGCATTTTCTGTTGCGTGATCTGGCCG
>JANQSM010000293.1 GCA_028284025.1 Alphaproteobacteria bacterium
CGTCATCGGCTATTACCACAGAGCCTCGATCATTGACCCAGTACTCATCGCCGGAATCTCCAACCAATCGGTATTCAAAATCATAAGGATCGCTACCATCGGCATTTACAGATTGGGAAATGTGTTCGCCCCGATCAACATTGCCAGACACGACCAAACGGCCAAATTCTTTTCCTGTCTTGATTTCTTTAAGAGAATCATCCAGTTGGGTAACATCCCCCAACCAGGTAATACGATCACTTTCCAGATCCCAGATATAGGCAACATCACCAGAGGCAGAAAGCACCTGCTGCAAACTTTCATCAACTAGTTTAGGCTTTTTTGGCTTCCCCTTGCCTGGCTGCTTGCCAGACACCGATCGACCTGTTTTTTTGCTTGGCATATATCCCCTACCTAAAACTTTTTTTCACCCCTCAATGTGATTATTATGACCTATAAAGTATTAATATTAGTTAAATTTTTAGCTAATCTATCTTATATGGATACATAAAGCAATACCTCTTAACCCAAAAACTTACCCAGATGGACGATGAAAAAGCGTTGATTTTTCGCTACACTACCCTATTGTTATCAGCAACGGACAATGAGGCATAAATATGGCATTACCGACGCGCTTGCACGCAGCTAACTCAGATAAACGACGAAAAGGATGCGAAGAAATCTTTTATTCCATCCAGCATAGTTGCCTGTTTCAAACCCAGTTTATTGACCAGGAACTCCTTTCAGGCGGCATATCATATCAAGATGATCGTAAAGCCAGCAATAAATATCGTATGACTCAGGACCTGCCTGAAGCAGTGAATGATAACCGACAGGATATCCGTGCGTAACATACTGATTTTCCTCTTCTTTTTGACTGTGTTTGCAACAGGTATCGCTCAGGCTGTTCCTTATCCGGTGGCGTTGCTCCAGGGTGTTGACAAAATCACCGGACGCATTGTTTCTATCAACGCCCCGCTGGATGAATCAGTCAGTTTTGGAACACTTACTATTATTGCTCGAAAATGTGATAAAAAACCGCCGGAAGAAACCCCTGAAAAGACTGTCTTTTTAGAGATTTTTGACAACCGCCCTGGTGAAGATCCGATAGAAATTTTCCGGGGCTGGATGTTTGCCTCTAGCCCTGCAATTTCAGCGCTTGAACACCCGGTTTATGATGTCTGGGTTAAAGATTGTGTTAAAGATTCCAGCAACCAGCCATCCTGATCCGGGGCATCATAAAATGTGACAGGTAGCATCAATGCTTTGGTCAAGCGGCGCTTGAATTCTTCCCGACTGATTTCTTCTCCCCCAAAACCCTCTAAATGATCTGTCATAAACTGGGTATCCAGTAAGGTAAAGCCTGAATATTTCAAGCGCGCCACCAAATTAGCCAATGCGACCTTACTGGCCTGGCTTTTTCTGGAAAACATGCTTTCAGCAAAAAACGCCCCTCCGATCGCAACACCATATAATCCACCAACCAGCTTTTTGTCTTCCCACACTTCAATGGAATGGCCATATCCCATGTGATAAAGCTCTGTAAACAGTTCAATGATTTTTTCGTTAATCCAGGAATCCTCGCGCTTTTTTGTAGGTGCCGCACAACCCCGAATAACGCTGTCAAAATCTGTGTCACACGTTACTTTGAATGGATTATTCTTTAAAAAGCGCTTGAAACTGCGAGAAATATGAAAATTCTCCAGTGGAATGACGCCGCGGAAATCCGGGTCTACCCAAAAGATGTCCTCTGCTTCGCGGGATTCAGCCATTGGGAAAAATCCAACAGCATAAGCATTTAAGACAAGAAAGGGGGTGGTTTCGGTCATGTTTCAGTCAGGGATTTTCTAACCGTCAGGCTGTTTTTTTAACTTCTTCACTCCTGTTCGCAACGAACTTTTCCAGCCAGTGTATATCATAATCCCCATTAATAAAATCAGTTTGCTCAATAATAGCCCGATGTAACGGCAAAGTAGTTTCAATCCCGCCGATGGCGTATTCTTCCAAAGCCCGGCGCAAGCGCATGATGCATTCATTACGGGTTTTTCCATGCACAATCAGTTTGGCCACCATACTGTCATAATAAGGGGGGATGCTGTACCCGGAATACATGGCCGAATCCACCCGGACACTTAATCCCCCAGGGGCGTGGTAATCAGTGATACGTCCGGGAGAAGGCACAAACGTAAATGCATTTTCCGCGTTAACCCGGCACTCAATGGCATGTCCCCGGCGTTTGATTTCTTCCTGGGTAAAGGAAAGTGGTGCCCCGCTGGCAACTCGAATTTGTTCACAAATCAGGTCAATTCCGGTGATTTCTTCCGTAACAGGGTGTTCTACCTGAATCCGAGTGTTCATCTCGATAAAATAGAATTCTCCATCCTCAAACAAAAATTCAATGGTTCCGGCATTGCGATACCCCAGCTTTGTCATAGCTTTTACTGCTGTCATACCAATTTTTTCGCGCTGCTGATCATTCAAGGCAGGTGAAGGCGCTTCCTCCAGCACTTTCTGATGACGCCGCTGTAAAGAACAATCCCGTTCCCCCAAATGCACGACATTGCCATGATGATCCCCGATCACCTGGATTTCAATGTGTCGCGGACGCTGTAAATATTTCTCCATATAAACGGCTTCGTTGCCAAAGTTGTTTTTGGCTTCGGTTTTAGCCAAAGGCAAAACTTCACGGAATTCTTCTTCTGATCGAGCGATTTTCATTCCTTTACCGCCCCCGCCGCTGGCAGCCTTGATAATCACCGGAAATCCTATGGATCGGGCAATTTCAATGGCGTGATCTTCGTCCACCACTTCTCCCTCTGATCCAGGAACTACCGGGATCCCCAATTCTTTTGCTGTCACCTTGGCAGTGATTTTGTCCCCCATCAGCTTAATATGTTCCGCACTGGGGCCAATAAAGGTCAAATCATGTTCTTCCACCATCTGCGCAAAATTAGAGTTTTCAGACAAAAAGCCGAACCCGGGGTGAATTGCATCTGCATTGGTAATGGTGGCCGCTGAAATAATCGCTGGAATATTCAAATAACTGTCTTTTGAAGCCGCCGGTCCAATACACACACTTTCATCCGCCAGACGCACGTGCATCGCCTCTTCATCGGCTTCCGAATGGACAGCAACAGTCTGAATGCCCATTTCCTTACAAGCGCGGTGAATACGAAGGGCAATTTCTCCCCGGTTAGCAATCAAAACTTTTTCAAACATACGCTTATGTCTATTCAATGATAAGGAGCGGATCCCCAAATTCAACAGGTTGAGAATCCTTGACAAGGATTTGCTTAACAACTCCCGCCTGAGGGGCAGGAATTGGGTTCATAACTTTCATCGCCTCAATAATCATCAGGGTTTGGCCCATCTGAACGGTATCTCCTACTTGTACAAATGAGGGTGCCGTTGGTTCTGGTGCGATATACGCTGTTCCTACCATTGGAGATTTCACTGTACCGGGATGATCTTCCATAGGAATTTCAGCTTTGGCCGCTTCTACTGCCTGGGACTGATTTGCCGCCATAGGGGTTGCGGGTGCTGCAACCACGTGAGTTCCACCAAGGCTGGCACGTACGCGCAATCCATCGGTCTCAATTTCCAGCTCATTCAAGCCGGTCTCACGCAGCAAGTCTGCCAGCTTGCGGATCAACTCTTCATCCAAATTCCTGTCATCCATTTTTTTCTTCGCTTCAGCCATTGTTTTTATTCTTTATTAGTTAGATCGGTATTAGATCCGCCACTCTAAACCATCCAAATACAAAAAAACAAGTTATTTTATTAGCAAAAATAAAATGCCATGTCGGGTTTTATCACCTATTGTGTGCCCCGACATGGCCTAAAAATATTTAATGCAAAAAACTTTAAGAGTTTTCGCCGTTACGCACTTTCTGAATCTTGGCTTTCAGTTCTGCTGAATCCATTGCACCGGGAACAAGCTGATCTCCGATTACAAATGCTGGCGTGCCACGCACATCCAGGGTATTGGCCAATGCCAGGTTGGTTTCAATCATGGCATTTACATCATCAGATTTCATATCCTCTTTCAGCTTGGCAATATCCAGACCCGCCTGCTGGGCAAGATCAAAAATAACTGTGTCATTTAAACGGCCTTTATGCTCCATCAAAGCACGGTGCATTTCAAAGTACTTTCCTTGCTTGTTGGCAGCAATCGCAGCTTCTGATGCCATACGAGAGGCTGGGCCTAAAATCGGCATTTCTTTAAGCACCAGGCGCACATTCTGATCTTCATCCACAACATTTACGACATCGGTAAAGACTTTTTTACAGTACCCGCATTGATAATCAAAAAATTCAACAACGGTTACATCACCCTGCAGATTCCCATATAATAAAAGGTTATCCTGCTGATCCAAAGTCTGATGGAACGTTGCCAAAATTTCCTTACGTTTGCCTTCTGCCTCTGCCATTTGCTGATCACGGTAAGCGACG
>JANQSM010000296.1 GCA_028284025.1 Alphaproteobacteria bacterium
GTGCCAAGATCCCTTTGCAACGCTCAATCTGTGAAATCATCAAATCCAGGTCTTTTTGTACTGCTTTGCGTTTAACATCCCGCTTCAAATCACGAGTGATAATCGCCAGAGTATTGAGCGGTGTGCCCAATTCATGGGCTGCCGCCGCCGCCAACCCCCCCAAAGCAGACATTTTTTTCGATTTGCTGATTTGTTGCTCGGTTTCCGTCAAGGCCTGTGCCCGTTGACGACTTTCAAAAGCAATGCGAAAGCTGTACAAGGTCACAAAGCCCAAAGCAATAATCAAGGCGGCAATAGATCCATATTGATATACCAGCGGAATATCCAGACCTGCTTCCGTCCAGGGCAGAGGTTTATGATAAAAATACAAAATTAACATCTGTACATAGGCTAGGCCCAAAAGAATTGTGGTACTGCGCAAAGATAAAGTCGCCGCTGAGATAGTTACCGGAACCAGCATCAGAATGACGAATGGATTGATCAATCCGCCGGTTAAATATAAAAGCAGCCCCAGTTGCAACAAATCAAATCCCAGGTGGGTCATCCCTTGCGTATCATTTAGGCGGGGCGGCATAATGTGAATCACAACATAGTTAAACACCGCCAATCCCAACACTGTATTTAAAGCCGGGACCATGTTAAATTCATACCCCAGCCCAAAGCGGGTATATAAAATAGTAACGGTCTGCCCAAGAACGGCGATCCAGCGCAGCAAAACCAGCGTGCGCAGCCGGATGGAAATATAGCGTTTCTGATGGCGTGACTCCCGGGCAATTTCGGTGGCAAGATCTTTTAGTTGCGTCATGAATTTCCTTTCCCTTAAAAAAAGCTTTGAAATTTAGCTTAATCATTCTAGGTATACATCATGCCAAAAATTGCCATCGCCGTGAAGAGCTTATCCAAGCATTTTGTGACCCGAAAAAATCGCGTGATAAAAGCTGTTGATGATCTTACATTTACCGTCAAGCCCGGCACAACCGTAGGCCTGTTAGGAGGGAATGGCGCCGGCAAAACCACAACAATCAATATGTTGGCAGGCATTTTATTGCCCACCAGTGGGGAAGTGCGTGTGCTTGGCGAAGATATTATTGAATCACGCTATAATGTTTTGCAGCGCATGAACTTTTCCTCACCTTATGTAGATATTCCGCAAAAGCTGACCGTGTGGGAAAATCTTAACGTTTATGCCCACCTTTATAATGTGAAAAAAAGAAAAGAACGCATCGAATCTCTGGCAAAAGACCTGCATATTGATGACTTTCTGGATCGCCCGATCGTTAAATTATCCGCCGGGCAGAAAACCCGTGTTTCCCTGGCAAAATCCCTGATCAACACACCCCAGGTGCTTTTACTGGATGAGCCAACGGCTTCTCTGGATCCCGATACAGCGGACTGGATTCGTACTTACCTGGAGAATTATATTCGCTCACAAAAATGTGCTGTATTGCTTGCCTCCCACAATATGGGAGAGGTCGAACGTTTGTGCGAAAATATCCTGATGATGCGCGCCGGCAAGATTGCGGATGAAGGAACGCCCAAGGCCTTGATTAAAAAGTACGGCCGCAGCAACATGGAAGAAGTCTTCCTGGATATTGCCCGCAATACACAAACCGCTGCTTAAGCCACTGATTTAGGTTTTTTCCCCCTTGCACTAACCGCCGTTTTGTGGCGATATGCGGGGTATGGCTGATTTAGACACTCTAAAATCGGAATTACTGGACGAAGTCAACCGCGCCAAAAGTTTGGATGTGCTGGAAGACGTGCGCGTCAAGGCTTTGGGCAAAAAAGGCCGCATGACCGGGCTGATGAAAGAACTGTCCTCCCTGGCCCCGGAAGAACGCAAACAGCGCGGCCAGGAACTCAATCAGATCAAACAGGAAGTGGTTATCAAGTTGGAAGAACGCCAACGCGAACTCAACCGCAAGGCGCTAGATGATAAACTGGTGAATGAAACCCTGGATGTGAGTTTATCCATCCGCCCAGAGAGTCAGGGCACAATTCACCCCATTAGCCAGGTGACAGAAGAAATTATTGCCATTTTTGCTCGGATGGGTTTTGCCGTGGCCGAAGGTCCCCAGGTCGAAGACGATTATCACAATTTTACAGCATTGAATATTCCCGAAGAACACCCTGCACGGCAAATGCATGATACGTTTTATATGCCAGACAGAAAAGACGGCACCAAGATGGTTTTGCGCACCCAAACCAGTAACGTGCAAATCCGCACGATGAAAGCTCAAAAGCCGCCGATTAAAATTATCGCCCCAGGCCGGGTATACCGTTCTGATTCTGATCAAACGCACACACCGATGTTTCATCAGGTTGAAGGGTTGGTGATTGATGAGGCCACTCATTTTGGACATCTGCGTGGTTGCATTTATGATTTTTGCCGGGAATTTTTTAATGCCCCTAATTTAAAAATGCGCTTTCGCCCAAGTTATTTTCCGTTCACTGAACCATCTGCAGAAGTAGACATTGGCTGTCGCCGCAATAAAGGCGAGCTGGTCATCGGAGAAGGCGATGACTGGATGGAAATTTTGGGCTGTGGCATGGTAAATCCACGGGTTTTGGAAAACTGTGGCCTGGATCCAGAAAAATACCAAGGCTTTGCTTTTGGTATGGGAATTGATCGCTTGGCGATGTTAAAATATGGTATTCCTGATCTGCGCACTTTCTTTGATAGCGATTTACGCTGGCTGAAGCATTATGGGTTTCTTCCCATTGACATGCCAGGAGGATTGACCAGATGAAATTTACCCTATCCTGGCTAAAAGACTATTTAAAGACGGATGCAAATTTAGAGAAAATCTGTGAGACGCTGACCATGATTGGTTTAGAGGTGGAAGATATTCAGGATCTCTCTCAAATCTTGGCTCCCATTACTGTTGCGCATGTGGTGGAGGTCACCCAGCACCCCAATGCGGATCGCTTAAAAGTCTGTCAGGTCAAAACAAAAGACGGAACCCGCGAAATTGTTTGCGGTGCCCCCAATGCGCGTGCGGGCATGAAAGCCGCCTTTGCACCGGAGGGAACTTATATTCCTGGACTTGATATGACTTTAAAGAAAGCCAAGATCCGGGGTGTAGAAAGCTCTGGTATGCTTTGTTCAGCAAAGGAATTACAAGTCGGGGAAGATCAGGATGGTATTTTGGATTTACCCGAAGATGCTAAAGTCGGCACCCCGGTGGCCGGCGTGCTGGGTGCCAATGACCCGGTGATTGAAATTAATCTGACCCCGAACCGGCCTGACTGTACTGGTGTTTATGGCATTGCCCGTGATCTGGCCGCTGCTGGGCTGGGCGTACTGCAATCTGTGAAGCCTAAATCAAATGAAAAAGGGAAACCTTGTTCGATCAAGGTAAAATTGCCCCATAAAAAGGCATGTTCCCAGTTTGCCGGACGATTGATCAAGAATGTTAAAAATGGCCCCAGCCCAGATTGGCTGCAGGCACGACTAAAAGCTATTGGCTTGCGTCCAATTTCTGCGTTAGTGGATATTACTAATTATATTAACTTTGCCTTTGGGCGCCCGCTGCATGTTTACGATGTGAAAAAACTGAAAGGGGATATCGTTGTGACCCTTTCCAAAGGTGGTGAGAAACTGGACGCTTTAAATGACAAAACCTATACCCTGCAACCGGGCATGACGGTGATTACGGATGATTCCGGGGTAATTGGTTTAGGGGGCATTGTGGGGGGAGAATCAACTTCCGTTGATGAAACCACAACGGATGTGTTTGTGGAATGCGCATACTTTGACCCCATCATGACAGCAACCACCGGACGCAAACTGGATGTGATTACTGATTCACGCTATCGGTTTGAACGGGGCGTTGATCCTGAATCGATCATCCCCGGCTTATTACATGCCACCGATATGATCGTAAAATTGTGTGGTACAGATAAAACCGAAAGCAGTCAGATGGTCTATGAAGGAAAGCCGGTCGCGTGGCAGAAAAAGATTCCGTTTGATCCCACAAAGGTCAAAAACTTAGGAGGCATTGAATTAAAACCAACTGCAATCAAAAAGATTTTAAAAGACCTTGGGTTTGAAGTAACGGGTACAGATAAAAAACTAACCGTTGTTCCTCCCTCTTGGCGACCCGACATAGACGGGGCAGCCGATCTGGTTGAAGAAGTATTACGTATTCACGGATTTGACAAGATTCAGCCGGTTTCCTTACCTTCTGTAGCCAATATCGCTTCCCCGTTAACACCTCTTCAGAAACGGGCGGCCTTTGCGCGCCGGGATCTGGCTACTCGCGGATTATTGGAAACGGTCACCTGGTCATTCTTAGGCAAAGACTTTGCACGACTATTTGGAGGGGGCGAAGAAAACCTCACCTTACAAAATCCGATCAGTACGGAACTGAATCAGATGCGCCCCAGTATTTTGCCCAATCTTATTCTAGCGGCCCAACGTAATGCTGACCGAGGATACCCGGATGCTGCCTTGTTTGAAATTGGCCCGGTATTCAACGCAGATGAAGAGCAAACACTAATTGCCGGCTTGCGTTTTGGCAATGCGCACCCCCGTCACTGGGCAGGAGAAGAGCGGACAGTTGATACATATGATGCCAAGGCTGATATGCAAGCGGTTTTATCTGCCTGCGGCGCGCCAGCATCTGCCCAACTCACCACCGATGCGCCGGACTATTTTCATCCTGGACGTTCTGGTGTTTTGCGGTTGGGTAAAAATATTCTGGCTTACTTTGGAGACCTGCACCCAGCCGTATTACAGGAAATGGATATTGATCAGGCTTGTGTTGGATTTGAAGTCTTTATTGAGAATATCCCTTTTCCAAAGCAAGATGTTATCGCGCGACCTTCTTTAAAACTGCACACCTTGCAGCCACTGACCCGCGACTTTGCCTTTGTTGTGGACAAAACCGTGCGGGCCGATGAAATGATTCGCACCGCCCGACAAGTAGATAAATCTTTAATTCAGGAGGCTCATATTTTTGATGTCTATGAAGGCCAACATGTTGAAGAAGGCAAAAAATCCATCGCCCTGACCGTTACCTTACAACCAGAAGATGCCACTTTGACCGATGCCCAGATTGAGGAAATCAGCCAAAGGATTATTGCCGCTATCCAAAAAGCGACCGGCGGGGAATTACGCAGCTAATTTTAAGCTATTTCGCAAGTTACTATTGCCAAGCGCGGTGAAACTGCTTATGTTCTGCGGCTATGACGCATGATATCACCCGCATCCGAAACTTTGCCATTATCGCCCATATTGATCATGGCAAGTCCACCCTGGCTGACCGTTTAATTGCGGAATGCGGCGGGCTGGCGGATCGTGAGATGAAAGAGCAAGTTCTGGATTCCATGGATATTGAACGCGAACGCGGTATTACCATCAAAGCCCAGACCTGCCGCCTGTTATACACTGCCCAAGATGGCCAAGAGTATAATCTTAATTTGATGGATACCCCAGGCCATGTGGACTTTGCCTATGAAGTTTCACGCTCTCTGGCTGCGTGTGAAGGGTCTTTGCTGATTGTGGATGCATCGCAAGGCGTGGAAGCCCAAACCCTGGCCAACGTCTATCAGGCAATTGAAGCCGGGCATGAGATTATCCCGGTTTTAAACAAAATTGATCTGCCTGCTGCTGACCCGGACCGGGTACGCCAGCAAATTGAAGATGTGATTGGACTGGATGCCAGTGAAGCAATTGAGGTTTCCGCCAAAACCGGGCAGGGCATTCAGGATGTACTGGAAGCATTGGTAGAAAAATTACCTGCCCCACAAGGAGAAACCGATGTCCCGTTAGAAGCATTACTGGTTGACAGCTGGTATGACCCTTATTTGGGTGTCATTACACTGGTGCGAGTAAAAGCAGGTATGGTGAAAAAAGGCATGAAAATGCGCATGATGTCCACCGGTGCTGTTTACAACGTTGATAGTGTCGGGGTCTTCACACCCAAGGGATTAGAAGTCGATGCCCTGGGTCCAGGCGACCTGGGATTCATTAACGCAGGTATCAAGGCGGTAAAAGATTGTAAAATTGGGGATACCATTACCGATGACAGAAAACCGGCCGACAGCCCTTTGGCAGGATTCAAACCTTCCGTTCCGGTCGTGTTTTGCGGACTGTTCCCGGTGGATAGTTCTGATTTTGAACATCTGCGCGACAGCCTGGAAAAGCTGGGCCTAAACGATTCCAGCTTTCAGTATGAAATGGAGACATCTGCCGCGTTAGGATTTGGCTTCCGGTGCGGCTTTCTAGGCCTTTTACACCTGGAAATTATTCAAGAGCGTCTGGACCGGGAATTTGATCTGGATCTGATTGCCACTGCCCCCAGCGTGGTTTACAAATTACACCTTACAGACGGCACCATGATGGAACTTCACAACCCGGTGGACATGCCTGATCAGGTCCGTATCAGCTCAATTGAGGAACCCTGGATTAAGGCCACCGTTTTTGTACCGGATGAATTTTTAGGGGGAGTTCTGGCTTTGTGTGAAGAACGCCGGGGCGTACAGCAAGAATTAACCTATGTGGGCCAACGGGCCATGGTTGTCTATAAACTCCCTTTGAACGAAGTAGTGTTTGATTTTTATGACCGGTTAAAATCTACCTCCAAGGGATATGCCAGTTTTGATTATGAATTGGTCGGCTATGAAGAAAGTAAATTGGTGAAATTATCCGTGTTGATCAACGGTGACCCGGTTGATGCCCTGTCTACCATCGTCCATGCGGATAAAGCAGAATCACGCGGGCGCGCATTATGTGAACGGCTAAAAGAATTAATCCCCCGTCAAATGTACAAGGTCGCCATTCAAGCCGCCATTGGGACAAAAGTTATTGCCAGAGAAACCCTAAGCGCCTTTCGTAAGGATGTCACAGCCAAATGCTATGGGGGGGATGTCACCCGGAAACGCAAATTGCTTGAAAAGCAAAAGAAGGGGAAAAAGCGCATGCGCGAGATTGGTAATGTGGAAATTCCCCAAAGTGCCTTTCTTGAAGCTTTGAAAATGGGTGACGGATAGACGCAATCTTTCAGCTCTTGTCATTCCTGGTGTTGCACGTCTTAAGACTTTACGTTTATAATGCCTTATTTTTTAACAGCATTTAAATTGCGATAGGTAGGAGCTTTCGTGTTTTCGAATCTGTTTAAATCATCTGATGGGGCGCCGGCAAGGCCGGACAAAGAGGCAACCATATTTGGAGCCGACTTGTATCAGGCAATTTTAGAACAGATGAGTGAAGGAGCTTTATTCTGGGCCGCAGATAGCGGACAAGAGATCGCCACGAATAATCTTTTAAAAATGCTCCAAAGCCATAATGCTGGTGTTGAAACTTCTCAGGCAAATTTATCTCCTTATTCCCACCTTTTACAACTTTTTGCGCCACGAGAGCGGGAACAACTGGACCAAGAAATTCGCAAACTGCGCACACAAGGCAATGCGTTTAAATTAAAACTGCGGAGTACCACGGACCGTATTTTTGAATTAAAAGGGTTTCGAGTCGCACAACAGGAAAAAATCACCGGGGATGTCATTGCAGTCATTGACCAGACCGAATATCTTTCCCGTATCGATCAGCTGACCTCTCA
>JANQSM010000297.1 GCA_028284025.1 Alphaproteobacteria bacterium
AACCTTTAGGTTTCTTACGAATATAGCACATTGGTTTGTTCAAGGCTTCTGCCAGGAAGGCTGCATAGGGGATACCGGCGGTTTCTCCGCCGGCAATAATATCAAATTCCGGGGCATCAGCTTGCTGAAGCATTTGGGCTGTCATCGCGGTAATATCCTGTCGTGCCTTTGGGAAAGCAATGACTTTGCGGCAGTCTATGTACACTGGACTGGCCCACCCAGCTGTCAATTGATAGGGTTCTTCAGGGCGAATATTAACAGCTTTGATATCCAGCAGGGTTTTTGCAGTTTTAGTTGCTATTTCATTCTGTGCGGCAGATAAATGAGACATGCCAATTCCTTTGCAGTTGGGTTGGGAACACTGTTATAGTTTGTGCGAAAAAAGCTTATAAAATTCAAGATTAAATTTTTGTTAACTATAAAAATGACACAAAAACAATCTTCTAAAAAACGTACTTCAGCAAAAGTCTTGGTTTTGACGGATGCAATTAAGGGGCATACCACGCAGACTTTGGCAGTGGCGGAATCTTTAAAGGTGCCTTTTCAAGAGATATATCTGGATTATCGGTGGGGCATAAATTTGCTTGGCTGGATACCAATTCCTTTAAAATACTGTTTGAAAAAAGAATGTTACCAAAATCTTCTAAAGCATTTTCCAGGTTTAATTATTGCGACTGGCAGCCGTCTGGGCAAAGTTAGTCTCTCTTTGAAACGGATGATGCAATTAAAAGGGCAGATGACAAAGTCAGTTCAAATCCTTGATCCGGTTATGAACAGACAGAAGTACGATTTGCTTTGTATACCTCAGCATGACATGGATACCTTTTCTCAAGCAAAACAGGGGCGAATTTCTAAAAGAATGGTTAATTTCCTTGTTTCTCCGCATAAAGTCACAAAAAATGCACTAAAAGAGGCAAAAAATGAATGGAGAAACACATTTTCTGCTTATAAGAAGGTTAAATTAGGGGTTTTTATAGGGGGTAAATACAAGAATAGGGCTTTAAGCAATAAAAATGCCTCTGATCTTGGGGGTGTTTTAGCCTCTTGTGCCGATAAATTCTCTCTTCAGGTGCTATTTTCATCTAGTAGACGTACTGGGAAGGCTTTGGAGGAGTGCATAACCCACCCTTTGGGGTCAGGTCATTTTCTGTATAAGTGGAGTGAAAATGCGGGCAAAGCCAATCCTTATATGGGGATTATGGCTTGGGCAGACTTGTTTGTAGTAACCGGCGACTCCATCTCAATGATTTCTGAGATATTAGCGACCGGAAAGCCTGTATTTATCTATATGCCAAAGGATTTTGCTATTGGTAAGCATCGTCGGTTCTGTAATAATTTGATAGATCAAGGGCTTGCGTTAGAAATTAAAGATTTACAGTCCGCAACGTCTGTAGATGAAATTGTTGATAAGTACTACCAAAATCGTTCAAGTATGACGGATAAGATATTGTTTTCTGCTCCTGCCATTGCACAGGAAATTAAACAAAAATTTCCAGATATCTTAAGTTAATTCAATAAATTACAGATTGGGTAGTGCGCCCAAACATTAATCATTCTTAAAGCGCATCTTTCGAAACTGTATTTGCAGTTTTTTCCTGTGGATAAGAAAGGTCTATTGAAACAAAGCCTTAAATCTGGGTTTGAATAAAGTTCTCCAACCCCATTTGCTCAATTTGCAGTAACATAGCCTGGACATGTTCGGCGTGTTTTTCTTCATCACCCAAAATTTGTACTAACATGTCAGATGTATAATGATCCTGCACATCGTCTGCATGAGAAATGGCATCTCGCAGATCTTGAATTGCTTTCTCTTCAAGTTTGCCATCACATTCAATGATTTCTTTAACGTTCTGGCCAATAAGCAATTTGTTCAGGTCTTGCATATTGGGTAGCCCCCCTAGCAAGAAAATGCGCTGGCATAAAACGTCAGCATGCTTCATTTCTTCGATGGATTCTTCGTATTCATAATCTGCCAGCTTGTTTATCCCCCAGTGTTTCAGCATACGAGAATGTATAAAATACTGGTTTATGGCTGTTAGCTCATTTTTTAAAATGGTGTTCAGGTGCTGGATGGTTTTTTTGTCGCCTTTAATGCCCATGTGTAATCCTTTTGCTGTTTGCTTACAGCAGAATGAAGAAGAACATACAACGGGTCAAGATATTATGCTTTTTCCAGTGAAGAAGATGCGGCAGGTGTGGCGTGATGGTCGTTGATCATTTCTTCAACCTCACAAGCACACTTACCGCATTGTAGGCCACATTCAAACTTTTGATAAACTGTCAGGGGCTTGCAACACCCGTCTGTTTTAATACATTCGGTAATGCAATTATCTATGTCAGCTTCGGACAGGGCGTTGCAGATGCAAATAAACATGACTCTATTTAGCCTATTTTGCAATTGCAAGTCAATCGCAATTAGAGAAAAAATGTATCATTTTTCCACATGTTGAAAAAGTAAGAGGAGCAGAGTGGCCCTAGCTTGCCAAAGCAGAAAGCATCCAGGCATTTTTTTCATGCTCCGTAATCCGCTGGATTGACATATCCTCTGTTACTTGGTCGCCAGCGTCGGAAGCTTTTTCAGCCAGGTCACGGAAAACACGTGCCAGCGTTTCATTATCCTCAGCCAATGTAGCAACCATTTTCTTGCTTTCTTGGGTTTTGGACATCTCTTTGATCTCCGTTAGGCTAGAAAACTCTTTCAGGCTACCGGGTGCAAAATGTCCTAAAGCGCGGATACGCTCAGCCAGTTCGTCAATTGCAAGGGTATAGGCCGTATATTGTTGTTCGGTCAAATCGTGGGCTGCTTTAAAAAGTGGGCCTGTTACGTTCCAGTGCACAAATTGTGTTTTAAGGTACAAAGTGTAAGTATCTGCTAGGGCTTTAGACAAGGCTTTTGCCATTTGAGTACGGGCATTGGCACCAATGCCGGTTTTCTTGGAATTATTGCTTTGGATGCTTTTTAGTTTGGTTGTCATAATCTTCTCCGTTTTTGTTAAAATATCTCGACTCATTCATTGGACAAATTTATTATCAGTGCTAGGTTAGATATATGGACCTTTGGACAATATACGTCAAGGTCAGCAATTTATCCATTTAATCACTGCAATAAATAAGCAAGCAAAAACAATATACTATGTTAGAAACCTCATGTTGTGCATCAAATTCTGACAATCCATATTCCCGGGTTGATTGGTTGTTTTGGGGGACCTTTGCCGTCATTTTACCCAGTTATATATTGTGGGCTTTGGGATGGGAAACAATTGGCCATATTGCCTATCTTAATAGTTTTGTTGAAAGCGTTTATGACCTGATCCATGTCATGTGGTGGGGCATTCTGCTTGGTGTATTTTTTGTTGGGCTTTTGAGTGTCGTTCCTAAAGAATTTGTCATGAAAGCTTTAGGCAATAAGCCGGGTGTGGGGGGGGTTCTTCGTGCGACGGGTGCTGGCTTGATGCTGGATCTATGTTCACACGGTATTTTACTTGTTGCCTGTAAACTTTATGAGCGCGGCGCCAGATTATCACAGGTAATAGCGTTTTTAGTCGCGTCTCCCTGGAATTCTATTTCTTTGACTGTGATTCTGGTTTCTTTAATCGGTTTAGGTTGGACAATGGTGTTTGTTGGGCTTTCAGCAGTTGTGGCAGTTGCAACCGGGCTTATTTTTGAACAATTAGTCAAACGCAAGATTTTGCCAGACAACCCAAATACAACTGACCTGCCAGAAGATTTTCAATTCTTTAAGCAAGCCCGCAAGCAGCTTGCGAGTGCCAGGCTCAATAAAGATGTATTTGCTAGAATGGCGCGCCAAACGTATCACGAAACCCGTATGATCATTCGCTGGATGTTCTTAGGGATTATTCTGGTTAGCTTGATGCGGGCTTTTATTCCCCAGGACATGTTTGGAGAATTCTTAGGGCCAACAGCAAGTGGTCTGATGCTTACAATAATATTTGCCACTGTGTTAGAAGTCTGTTCAGAAGGCCTATCCCCCATAGCGGCCGATATCCTAAACCGTGCTTTTGCACCAGGGAATGCTTTTGCTTTCTTGATGGCAGGTGTTGCGACAGATTATACCGAGATCATGGCGTTGAAAGAGACAACAAAATCCTGGAAGATATCGCTGTTCTTACCGCTGGTAACATTACCGCAAATTATTGTGCTGGGGTATTTGTTGAATCAAATGTAGTGGCTAAGCTATGAAAAAAGCCGGCCAGGCCACCGTCTACGTTTAAAAGATCAATCAAAATTAAGACCAGGGCAGCAAATGCTAACACAATACCAATAGAGGCCAGGGCACTTGCCCGCCTTACAGATTCGCTAAGCTTTTGCTGGCTTCGGTAGTTGAGCGTTTGCAGGGCCGCAGGGACAAAACTGTCCGGCCATTTACCACTTTTCAATCCTTCCACAATTTCAGCTTCAGATTTGGTAAAAAACTGAAAATAGGGACCTGTATATTTTACATCAGACATGCATGCATTCTTATGTATTGGGGGTTAAAAATCAATGCATCGCCGGAATGTCTACTGTTCCAAAGACATGAGTGTGGCATTTCCGCCCGCAGCAGTGGTGTTGATGGTCACTGTTTTCTCGACACAAAAGCGTGGTAAATAGTGTGGCCCACCGGCTTTCGGGCCAGTACCAGAAAGCCCCTGGCCGCCAAAGGGTTGGGATCCAACGACAGCACCCACCATATTGCGATTGATGTAGACATTGCCAACTTTAACCTGTTCGGTAATGTAATTGGCGGTTTCCTGAATACGAGAGTGAATACCCAGTGTTAAGCCGTAGCCGGTCG
>JANQSM010000299.1 GCA_028284025.1 Alphaproteobacteria bacterium
TGAAAAACCATCATATCGCCCGCGATAAATTTGTCAAGGAAAAACTGCGTTGGGTGGCCTATATTGGCGGTAAACGGGAATCAAGGCGCCTGGTGGGCGATTATGTGCTGACGGAAAATGACCTCACCCAACAGAACATCATGCCCGATGGCACCGCCCCCACTTCCTGGACCATAGACCTGCATTATCCCGATCCCGAAAATGAGCAGAAATTCGACGGAGAAGCCTTCCGCTCCATTGCCAAGCATATCAAGATCTACCCCTACCCTATTCCTTTCCGTTGCCTGTATTCCAAGAATATTGAAAACCTGATGATGGGGGGGCGGGACATCAGCGTGTCGCACGTGGCACTGGGCACCATTAGGCTGATGCGCACAGGTGGCATGATGGGTGAAGTGCTGGGTATGGCCGCTTCAGTCTCCAAGCAACATAACGCTACCCCCCGGGAGATCTACCAACAGCATTTTGCAGAACTGGAGCAACTGATGCTGGCCGGAGTGGGCAATGCAGAGCTGCCCAATAACCAGAACTACAATCTGGGTGGCACCTTGATGGAACAGTAGTACCAAAGCATGATCAAATTCCTGATTCCAGTCACCTGCTTGATTTTAGGGTTAAGCACTACGCTTCAGCAAGAGCATACAGCAACAGCATACAACATACAGCATAGCAAGCTTAATCCGGACAGTGCTGAATATCAGATCTCGCCCATACTCGACAGTCTGGGGTTGTTGGACGGTTATAAAGTCCTGGTGTTCACCCCCATCTGTGAAGTGGAGCAATGCTACTCCGTTGAATTAAACTTTTACACCGATGCCATCGGCAATTTTTTGTCTTATGATACCCTGAAGGGCAAAGAACTTACCAAGCTGGACCACATTCCTTTTACCGATGAAGACTATCAGCGGCTGCAAAACATTTTAAGTGATCGCAACTCGGTGCTTTCAGGGTATGAAAAAGAAGAATTAGTAAGAGACACCCGGGAGTCAGAAATTGAAGGATTCACCGGGGCCACGGTGCTTGAAGTCAAACGAAACGTAATCGAAGGCGCGGT
>JANQSM010000316.1 GCA_028284025.1 Alphaproteobacteria bacterium
TCCAATTTTGCTTGCGTCTGCGACACCCTCGATGGAGACTTTGAATAACATTGAATCCGGGAAATATCAGACCGTTAGCTTGCCTGCGCGGGCCACCGGCGCCACCATGCCGGAAATGAGTTTAATCGATCTGCGGGAAGAGCAAATGCCGCCTCAATCCTGGATCTCTCCACAATTAAAAGACCTGATCACCGCCAACTTGCAAGACAAGAAGCAAACTTTGCTTTACTTGAACCGGCGAGGGTATGCCCCGTTGCTGCTGTGCCGTGAGTGTGGCCACCGACTGGAATGTCCCCAATGCACAGCCTGGATGGTGGAACACAAGCTTTATAATAACCTGATGTGCCATCAATGCGGCTATCAAATGGATCTGCCTAAGAAATGTAATAAATGTGGGGCTGAAGACAGTTTTTCTCCTATCGGTCCGGGGGTAGAGCGCCTTTTAGAAGAGGCCAAAGGCTATTTTCCCCAGGCACGTATCGAAGTGATGAGTAGTGACACTCTGTCTACCCCAAAACAGGTGGACGCTATGCTTTCCAAAATATTGTCGCATAAAATAGATATTCTGGTTGGCACCCAAATTGTTGCCAAGGGACACCATTTTCCCCTCCTGACCCTTGTGGGTGTCGTAGATGCAGACCTGGGTTTGAGTGGCGGGGACTTGCGTGCTTCCGAGCGGGTGTTCCAGTTACTGCATCAGGTCGCAGGGCGGGCGGGCCGTGAAGATCACACAGGCCACGTGTACTTGCAGACCTATATGCCCGACCACCCAGTAATGCAAGCCATAAAAGCCGGGGACAGAGATGCCTTTATGACTGAGGATGCCCAGGCCCGAAAATTGCTGAACATGCCCCCCTACGGCAAATTAGCGGCTTTTATTGTGAGCGCGTTGGTGGAAGAAAAAGCTGCCAAATTTGCAAAAGACCTTGCCCGTACGGCGCCGCGCCATGACCAGATTCAAGTTTTTGGCCCAGCTCCTGCGCCATTTGCGCGTCTTCGCGGAAAATATCGCTTTCGCCTGTTAATCAAGGCGCATAAAAATATCAACCTGCAAAAGGTTGTGCGCGACTGGATTGAGCCTTTAAAAATTCCGGCCAAAGTTAAACTTCAGATTGATATTGATCCCTACAGCTTCTTTTAAAGTCTTAGGGTAAATGTTCCAGCAAATGGTGTTCTTTCTTTCCAACGCGCGGGCCAAAAATAGAGGTCCCAATGCGCACATGGGTAGAGCCAAAGCGAACCGCCTGGCGATAATCAGAACTCATCCCCATACTTAGACATTTTAGGCCATAGTCCTGGGCAAGTTTGAGCAAAAAGCCAAAGTGGACCTCCGGATCTTGATCAATA
This sequence comes from Alphaproteobacteria bacterium, assembly GCA_028284025.1. Lineage (GTDB taxonomy): Bacteria > Pseudomonadota > Alphaproteobacteria > JANQSM01 > JANQSM01 > JANQSM01. Next base: position 1,348 of record JANQSM010000316.1, read on the forward strand.
GGCGGAATGCACATCAAACCTACCACCGGCAAGTCCAGCTCATCTTGGCAATATTGAATGAATTTTCCTGCTTTTTCCGGATCGTGGCCGCTTTTTTGGTCCTCATTGCCGGTATTCAACTGGATAAAACAATCAATCCGTTTACCTTGCTTATCCATTTCTTTAGCCAACACCCGGGCCAGTTTGGGGCGATCCAAAGAATGCAGCACATCAAAATGCTGCAACATCTGGCCTACCTTATTGGTTTGCAGGGGGCCAATCATGTGAAGCTCAATATTTTTGTATTTTTCACGCAAAGCCGGCCATTTCTTTGCGGCTTCCTGCACTTTGTTTTCCCCAAAAATCCGGTGACCGGCTTTCAGGGCTTTTTCAATATGTACAGGGGGGTGCATTTTGCTCACCGCGATCAAATTGACCTTGTCAGCGGCCAGCTCTGATTTTAAACGGGCTTTTTCAATGTTTTCCTGCAGAATTGCGATGTTGGTTGCAATTTCCTGCTCAGTATATTTTTGATCTACAGTAAATGTCATGTAGGCAGAATGCCATATTCATGCGCAATAGAAAAGAGGGCGGAGACATCTCACGCCCTCTTCTATTTTTTTGGATATCAGCTTTTATTAGAAGCGGATGTCCGTACCAACCATGAAACCAGTTGAGTCGTAGTTGTTCTCACCGGCTACATTGAAGTCAAGATCGTGGTACTGAATTGCAGCAGTAAGATCGATTCCTTGACCTAGGTTGTAAGTACCAGAAAGTACGTATGTGTCATACTCAACTTCTTGAGTTGTAGACTCATCGTAGTCCCCGAATGATCCGCTAAGACCAACAATGTACGGTCCAGTTTCGTAAGTTACACCAAGATCCCATACAGCGGCATCTTCGTTAGCAACTTCGTCAACGTTGTTGAATCTACCGTAAGATCCACCGAACGTCCACTGGTTCCACATTAGGTTTAGACCAAGAGAGTAAGCATCTTCATCATCAACTGAAGCTGTGCTTACTACACCACTGTCTTCTACAGTGTAACCCGCAGAAAGCTTGTAGCCAAGGTTGTTTGTTTGACCTTCGTAGATAGCTGCGATGTCAAACACGTTACCAGAAGTGCTCTCAGTGTCTGTTAGACCAACGTTGTTGTTACCGCTTCCGTTTGCGTCAGGCGCGAAAGAAGCACCAAGCGTGAAGCCGTTCCAGTTTGGTGTGAAGTAAATCAACTTAGCAGCATCTTCGTTCTCAACACCCAAACCTTGAACCGTGTCATTCTCACCGGTAAAGTTTGTAAATGTTGCAACACCCGCAGCACTTGAACCTGTTGGGATGTTACCGAAGCTGATGTAAGAGTCACCAGAACCAAATACGTTAGATCCTTGAGGCGCTTGAACGCTTAGAAGGCGGCGAGCACCATCTTCGTTACCGGCACGCACTTCACCAAATGCGCCACGGAAGTAAGCAAATTTCTCATCACCGTTAGCATCTTGAGTATCCGTTGATGCACCAAGATCTCTGTCATCAGAAGTGTTTAGCTCGACGCGCGCACCTACAGTTAGGCCGTTCTCAAGAGTTGTTTCACCCGTGAAGTACACTTCAACGTCGTGCTTCACAGCATAGCCACGCTGATTGGCAACACCAGTTTGTGTTGAGTCAGCATCTTCATTTAGGTAACCGAAGCCGGCTTTGTAGAAACCGCCCAGGTCAAGAGTCACACCTGCTGGCTGGCTTGGGATTGGATCAAAAGAGTCATTTGCTTTGTCGGCCAAAGCTGGACCTGCGATCAACCCAGCAGCAACAAGCGCTGTAGTTGTAAATAGGATTTTTTTCATTTGTATCTCCTAGGTTTTAGTTAATGGTTTAAATAATTTTGCGTCATACACAATTAATGTGCGCCACCAAGCGCTCATCTCTGTGGCTAAGGTAACTTAAAGTGATGGATTTAAAAACTAAAGCTGTGAATACCCGCTACATTAATATGCAGCACGTTGCATATTTGCACCACATAATTTGGCGGTAATTTGAGGATTGCAATCACAGATAAAAAACGCTATCACAGGCATGGTGTCAATGCGGCACCATAATATCAAAAATTTAATTGCACACAACAAGAGTTTACAATGAAAAAAGCCTTTATCCCCCTGTTGGCCACCCTGATGATTATTGTTTTTGCTACAGTTTCTTGTGGCGGAAAAACAAGCGGGCCACCCCCTACCAACCCGCGCACAGATGATATCGCACGGGATCGCCAGGCTGGAGAAGGCATTTTCAGCGGCGAAGGCGGATCTTTAAATATTTTTGGTAAGGGAAGTGGCTCAAGTGAAAGCGGCAGTGGCATTGGGGTGAACAGCTATTTATGGCGGGCCTCCCTGGATACTATTTCATTTATGCCGTTGGCATCTGCTGACCCATTTGGGGGAGTTATCATTACCGATTGGTACTCTCCGCCGGATTCCCCGGAGGAACGGTTCAAAACCAATATCCTGATTCTGGGTAAGGAGTTGCGCTCTGATGGGGTGCGGGCCTCGGTTTTTCGTCAAATGCTAGAAGACGGTGTCTGGCGGGATGCAGCTGTATCCGAAGGCACTGCAACCAAGATCGAAAATGCGATTCTGGAACGGGCACGTCAGCTGCGCACACGCGGCAATCTTAATTAATTCTCTATTTTGCAAAGGCAAAGATAGCGCAGGATAACCATGGCAGAACGGTACAATTTCAAACAAGCCGAGAAAAAATGGCAACAAGAGTGGGAAGAAAAAGCTTCCTTCAAGGCAACGCATGATCCTGATAAGGAAAAGTATTATGTGCTGGAAATGTTTCCCTATCCATCAGGGCGCATTCATATGGGGCACGTGCGCAATTATACCATCGGCGATGTGGTAGCCCGATTCAAGCGCGCACAAGGATACAGCGTTTTGCACCCCATGGGCTGGGATTCTTTCGGATTACCGGCAGAAAATGCTGC
>JANQSM010000318.1 GCA_028284025.1 Alphaproteobacteria bacterium
AGCTTTGGGCGATCGCTGCCAGATCTTTCGCGCTAAAACAGGTTTTTTCATGATCGGGAATCATAATCGGGATGATATGGGTAAGATGATTGCTGAGTATATCAAGAAACTGCTTTGCATTTTTGTTGGCCATCATGCCAAAGATTAAAATAGTTGGGCAAGCAGGTAGAGCCGCCAGTGTCTCTGCCAACGCTTTTGCCGCTGATGGATTATGGCCTCCATCCAGAAGGACTTCTCGCACAGGTGTTGCCAACTGAGGCAAAGATTGTAAGCGGGCAGGCCATTGGGCTGTTTGCAGGCCAGTGATAACATGATTCTGGTTTAAGGAAAATTGAAGCAAATTTACTGCCGCGGCAATTGCCAGTCCCGCATTAAAAATTTGGTGTTGTCCCATAAGGTTTGGCAATGGATAAGATCCGGACAATGCCCCGCCTTGGTAGTCAAATCCGGTTTCCCGCGGGGTAATGTTCCAATCTCGGCCGTATAAAGAAAGGGGCGCTTTTTGCTGTTTTGCCTTTTCTTTAATTACTTCCAAGGCAGGGAGAGGTTGTGGGGCTGAGATAACAGGGCAATTTGGCTTTAAGATACCGGTTTTTTCTACCGCAATTTTTTCTAAATCATTTCCCAGAAAATCCTGGTGATCCATATCCACGGGTGAAATTAGGGTAAGTGTGGGCGTATCAACAACATTTGTGGCATCCAGCCGTCCCCCCAGCCCTGTTTCCAGCAATAAACAGTCCGCCGGGGTATTGGCAAAAGCCAGAAAGGCAGCCGCTGTTGTGGCTTCAAAAAAGGTGATTTCCAGACCTTGTGCGGCTTGTTTGACCTGTTTTAAAACTTTTTCCAGCGCGGCAGTGTCAATATCGCGGCCTTGCAGGACAATACGTTCATTAAAATGTACCAAATGCGGGGAAGTATATTTATGTACTTTCAATCCACCTGCTTGCAGCATGGCTTGTAAAAAAGCCAGGGTAGAGCCTTTGCCGTTGGTGCCAGCAATGTGGATGACCGGAGGAAGATGATGGTGCGGGTTTCCCAGCTTTTTCAACAAAGTGAGTACCCGATCCAGGGACAAATCAATGGCACGGGGGAATGTCTGCTGAAAATGGTCTAATAATGCGGTTGTGGCGGGTGTCATATAAGGACAGAATTAGGCCTTACCATTGGCCACATGGGTTTTTTTCGATGGTTTCATCAAAAAATTAAATAACTTGATCAAGGTATTGCGCATGTCTTTGCGTCTGACCACCATGTCTACCATGCCGTGGTCTAACAAGTATTCTGCGCGTTGGAATCCTTCTGGTAGTTGTTCGCGGATGGTTTCTTCAATTACACGGGCACCTGCAAATCCGATAACGGCTCCTGGTTCTGCAATATGAATGTCACCCAACATGGCAAAGGATGCGCTTACACCGCCGGTGGTTGGGTCGGTTAGAACCACGATAAACGGCAGATTCTTTTCTTTTAACTCTTCTACGGCAATAATGGTGCGCGGCATTTGCATCAGGGACAAAATACCTTCTTGCATGCGGGCTCCCCCACTGGCGACAAAAATGACATATGGAGTATTATTTTTGGCGGCGTTTTGCGCGCCTATCACAATTGCTTGCCCGGCAGCGGGACCCATAGACCCCCCCATA
>JANQSM010000028.1 GCA_028284025.1 Alphaproteobacteria bacterium
GCCTTTTTCAAGGGCATCCAGAATTTTTTCCATGTCTTTAGGTGCCACATCTTCATAATAATCATCATTAACCTGAACGATAGGTGCATTCACACATCCGCCCAGACATTCGACTTCCACCATGGTAAATTTACCATCCGGCGTTGTTTCTCCCATACCAATGCCAAGTTTTTTCTGACAGGTCTTTTCAATTTCATCGGACCCGCGTAACCAACAGGGTGTTGTACGGCAAATTTGAATAAAGTTTTTACCCACGGGCTTAAGGTTGAACATGGTATAAAACGTTGCGACCTCATAAACGCGGATGTAAGGAATATTCAGGTATTCAGCGATATAGTCCATCGCTGTGCGGGGCAACCAATTGTCACACTGACGCTGGGCAATGTCCAACAAAGGCAACAAGGCGCTTTGTTCCCGGCCTTTGGGATATTTTTTTAATAATGCCTTTGCGCGTTTTTCATTAGCAGCATTAAATTTAAATGACTTAACTTCCTTAACCTGTTTCAAAATAGCCTTTCTCCCCGTCTTTTTAGCAGACTTTGCAGATGTTTTTTTCTTTGCATTTGTGGTCATCGGTCGATCTCCCCAAAGACAATGTCCATGGAGCCAACGATAGCAACAATATCTGCCAGCATATGGCCTTGGGATATAAATTCAGTCGCTTGCAAAAATGCAAACCCAGGCGCACGAATTTTACAGCGATAAGGTTTATTGCTTCCATCTGAAACCAGATAGACGCCGAATTCTCCCTTAGGTGCTTCAACAGCCGTGTAGGTTTCACCGGCAGGAACATGGTATCCTTCGGTATAAAGCTTAAAGTGATGGATTAAAGCTTCCATCGTACGTTTCATTTCTGCTCGTGGTGGGGGTGACACCTTCATTGATTCTGTCTTAACCGGTCCTTCCACCATGGTATCCAGTGCTTGCTTCATGATTTTCAATGATTCCCGCATTTCTTCCATACGCACCAAATACCGGTCATAGCAATCACCATTTTTACCGATAGGAATATCAAAATCCATTTCTGCATAGGTATCATAAGGTTGGGATTTCCGCAGATCCCACGGTATACCAGATCCACGCAACATTGGACCTGTCAGCCCCCAATCAATCGCATCTTCCGCAGAAATAATACCAATATCAACAGTACGTTGCTTGAAAATACGGTTTTCCGTCAAAAGTCCTTCGGCATCGTCCAACACTTTTGGAAAGGTTTCAATAAACTTGTATATATCATCTTCCAACCCAGCTGGCATATCCAGATGTACACCACCCGGACGGAAATATGCAGAATGAAGGCGGGCACCGGAAACACGCTCATAAAATTCCATCAGAATCTCACGCTGCTCAAAGAACCATAAAAACGGTGTCATCGCCCCTACATCCAGGCCAAAGGCTGCAATATTCAACAAATGATTCAAAATACGGGTGATTTCAGAAAACAGCACACGAATTTGCTGACCACGGCGGGGCACTTCAATCCCTAATAATTTTTCTGTAGCCAATGCAAAGGCATGTTCCTGACACATGGGTGAGACATAATCCAGCCGATCAAAATATGGCACAGCCTGTAAATAAGTTTTATGCTCAATCAGCTTTTCTGTCCCGCGATGTAAAAGGCCAATGTGCGGATCAGCACGTTCAATAACTTCACCGTCCATTTCCAGAATCATACGCAACACACCATGTGCCGCAGGATGCTGGGGACCGAAATTCATGGAGAAATTATCGATCTCAACTTCTTTTTTGGTTTTTGCTGATTCTGCCATTTACGCCTTTTTCCTTTTACTTTTAGCCGGTGCAGCTTTTTCATCGCCGGGCAAAATTTCATTCATGCCTTCCCACGGACTTAAGAAATCAAATGTTCTAAAATCTTGAGTCAGTTTGACTGGCTCATACACCACGCGCTTTTCTTCTTCATCATAGCGTACCTCCACAAATCCCGTCAGCGGAAAGTCTTTACGTAAGGGATGACCCTCAAAACCATAATCCGTCAGCAAGCGACGCAAATCAGGATGGTCAGAGAAGAAGATACCGTACATATCCCAGGCTTCCCGTTCAAACCAGCCAGCAGTTTTATAAAGCTCCGTCACGGAAGGAATCGGTGTTTGCTCATCCGTTGTGACTTTGACCCGAATGCGGGTATTATGACGCAACGACAAAAGATTATAAACGACATCAAATCGCTCTGCCCGTTCCGGGTAATCTACCCCGCACAAATCCACCAACATTTTGAATTGGCACTTAATGTCCTCTTTTAAAAATGTAAGAACATCCAGCAAGCTCTGGCGATCAGTCAACACCATTAATTCGCCGTACTCTACTTTTACTCGAAAGGAAAGCTTTGGCAGCGATTTTTTAATATGCCGCCCCAGATTCTCAAGTTGCTTAATGGTTGCCATACAAATCCGTTGCAAATTCCTTACCGTTTAAAGATGCTGGTGCGGTTGATCTTTTTCTGTAAAAGCATAATGCCATAAAGTAAGGCTTCTGCCGTTGGTGGACATCCTGGCACATAAACATCTACCGGGACAATTCTGTCACAACCGCGCACCACCGAATAGGAATAATGGTAATATCCCCCACCATTTGCACATGATCCCA
>JANQSM010000021.1 GCA_028284025.1 Alphaproteobacteria bacterium
GATGAAAATACCCTTGGGTTCCGTCGCATTCAGTCAGCAGACAGCTTTGTGAATGTCAGCACGAATACAAGTGCATCGCCTGAACATGTCCAGATTGACTTTGACATTGATGATTTCATCGCAAACGGGCTGGAAGTCCCTGAGTGTGGACCAGGTGAGAAATTAATGTATGGTGTACCACCCGCAGGAACACAAGCTTCTCTGCAGTTTGATAATAACCGTGCAGGCTTGATTTTGGCGCAAGCGGTTGGATCAAGAGTGGGAGACGGAGGCAAATCCGTAACCGTCCCTATCACGCCAAAAGATGATAAACGCGATGATAAAGACAAGGATGATGGAAAGATAACCGGTGATTCTAAAGAGACCAATACGGGATCTTCTTTGACGGGTGATTCTTCCAACAGTTCTATCCGCGGATCTGACAATGGTGGCAAAGGGGCCAGTGGAGACGAATCATCTGGCTTCGGCAATACTGTGATTCGTCAAGGTAATGGATCTGGTGGATCGTCTTCATCAGGATCTAATGTTGGTGATGGAGGAGACGTTGGGGCTGGAACGGGCGCAGCGCGCTTCTACTGTGCCGATGATGATAACGAAGATCCACGCTACAGCGATGATATTGCAGGCTTAAGCTGTAACGCTGCAACCCAGAAGCTGGTATACACCGGCGGACGATTCCAGTGTGTGGCGGACTTTCAGGGCGTAAGCTGTCCAGTAGGTCAGGTTTTAAGTGCTGTAAATGCGAACAACTCTGGGTCTTGTGTCCCAATGCCAACAGCAAGTTTCTGGGTGTCTGTGCCAAACGGCATCATGTATAACGCTGGAAATATTGGGGTTCAGACGACACCAGACGCAACACACGCTTTAAATGTTGGAGGGGATATCATGACCTCTGGTGACGTGATGATCGAAGGAGACCCGAACATGAGTCTTAGCCAAATCTTGAGTTGTGGAGATGTGGGGCAAATCTATGACGCATCAACGCGCAGCTGTGTGGCGATCGAACAAAACGCCTATAACTATGGATATGGGCAACAAGGGGGGCCAAAAGACTCCTTCGTTCGAGCAAACATCGCCTTTGATGCAGAAGATGGAGATCCAAACAGCAACGGGATTGCCTTGTTTATCGAAGGTCCTCGTGGAAGTGGCTTTGGACGCGAAGAATATGGCTTTGCAAGTGATACTGAAACAGATCGCTACACGGATGTGAGTCCAGGATGGTGGCATGTCACCGTAACCGGTGTTCATGTTGGCCGTGAGGTTGGTCTGAAGTTTATCGGAATTGGTGGGTTGAACGCAGATCCAGCCGATCCACGTTTCGGGCAGTGCCGCCGCATCGTGAACGCGTCTGCAAGCTCATCTGATTACAAACCGTTTTCAATGTCGACGCTCTTAAAGGTTGATAACAATTCTCGCAGAATTGAGATCCGTGGCGCGTCAACCAATCTTGACTGTCAGACACTTGGTCACACAAATACAAGTGTGCTGATCCAGGAAGTGACAGCCTACAAGATTGGTGATTTGAACTAAGTTTAAATTAGGGTAATGCATCGATTGACCCAGCCACGTTTGTGGCTGGGTCCTTTTTTATTTAAGCTGCCTCGGCTTTGACATTTTTTAAGCTTTGCAGGATGTCCTCCACGTGACCTGGTACTTTGACCTTGGGCCAGACCCTTTCAATTTTTCCCTGTCCGTTAATCAAAAAAGTAGCGCGCTGAATACCCATGTATTTTTTGCCGTACATGTTCTTTTCTACCCAGGTTCCGTATTTTTCACATGTGTCTGAATCAGCATCAGATGCCAGAATAAAGTTTAAATCATACTTATTGATAAACTTATCATGCTTGTCCAATGGATCCTTGGAAACACCAATGACATCCACCCCCAGTTTATTAAATGCTGGCAAATTATCACGAAAAGCACAGGCTTCTTTGGTACATCCTGGCGTATCATCTTTCGGGTAAAAGTATAAAACCAGCATTTTTCCTTTATAATCAGATAGTTTCACAGTCTTGCCGTTACTGGCAGGCATTGAAAAATCAGGGGCTTTGTCCCCGACATTTGGCATTGTCATTTTTGGATTCTCCCATGTTCAAAGTTGAAAAAACGTTGTAGAATACATAAGTTTAAATAAGGTTACGTCAATATATGCTTGAATAAAATGCCCACCACCATAAAAAAGACAACCAAGATTTGTTTTAAATTCACTGCCACATTGGTGACGGTGCTGGCTATTATTTTGGGTGGTATTGCTTATAAGGTT
>JANQSM010000073.1 GCA_028284025.1 Alphaproteobacteria bacterium
GCGCGGATTCTGCGCCGGTGTTGACCGTGCAATTAAAATTGTTGAGCGCGCCCTGGAAAAATTTGGTCCCCCGGTTTACGTACGTCATGAAATTGTGCACAACAAATTTGTGGTTAACAATTTAAAAGAAAAGGGGGCAATTTTTGTCAAGGAGCTGGATGAAGTACCCGATGACAAGCCGGTCGTGTTTTCCGCTCATGGAGTCCCTAAAGCCGTCCCAGCTGAAGCCCAGCGCCGCAATATGATGTATGTGGATGCCACCTGCCCTTTGGTCAGCAAGGTACACCGCGGAGCTGAACGGTTTTATAATTTGGGCTTTACCATGGTTTTGATTGGCCATGCCGGTCACCCGGAAGTGATTGGTACCATGGGTCAGCTGCCACAAGGATCTGTTATCCTGATTGAAACGGTGGAAGATGTTGCACAACTAGAGTTTCCAGCTGAAACCAAGCTGGCCTATATTACACAAACTACGCTTTCTTTGGATGATACTCGTGAGGTGATTCAAGCGTTGGTCGCTAAATTCCCGCATATTGTGGGACCGAAATCCCAAGACATTTGCTATGCTACCACCAACCGGCAAGAAGCCGTTAAAAACATGGCTCACCTTTGTGATGCAATGTTTGTAGTGGGCGCACCGAACTCTTCTAACTCCATGCGCTTAACAGAAGTCGCCTTAACAGCCGGATGCCCTAAATCCATGCTGGTGCAGCGCGCCCCGGAAATTGACTGGGATTGGCTAGAAGGCGTTAAAACTCTGGGGATTACAGCTGGAGCTTCCGCCCCGGAAGTGCTTGTTGAAGAAATTATTCAAGCCTGCCGCACGCATTTTAACGTTACAATTGAAGAAGTAACCTTACGCAACGAGAATGTTACTTTTAAAATGCCTAAAGTTCTTGATGAGGCCGCATAAATGGCTGTTTTTACCCATTTAACAGCCCATAATGTGGAAGAAATTCTTACCAATTATAAAATCGGCAGCTTAAAAGAATTTGAAGGTATTCTGCAGGGTCAATCCAATTCCAATTACAAAGTAGAAACAAACCAGGATACCTATATCCTAACCCTGTATGACAATATTACGCACCCGGAATTTATTCCTTATTTTATCCCATTGATGAATCACCTGGCAAGTCATGGAATTCCTTGCCCACAAGTAGTACCAGACCTGGAAGGTAACCTGTTTCAGATCTTTAATGAAACCATATATACCCTTGTAACTTTCATGCCTGGTCAGTTAACCGATACCATTACGCCGCAGAAATGTTTTGAAATTGGCAAAGCTCTGGCCCAGTTTCACAAGGCTGGAACAGATTACCCGGAAGAACGGGATAATGATTTATCTCTGGCAGGATGGCAGCATTTTTTTGAGACGTGCAAGGATCAATGTGATGAATTAAAAACCGATCTGCAGACTTTGATCCAGAAGGAGCTTAATTTTTTACAGCAGAACTGGCCAAAGAAACTGCCTCAAGGGGCGATTCATGCAGATTTATTCCCTGACAATGTATTTTGGCAAAAAGAGAAGCTTTCGGGCATTATTGACTTTCACTTTGCTTGCACTGATTTTTTTGCCTTTGACCTGGCAATTTGTATGAATGCCTGGTGTTTTAAAAATGGTGAAATCTGGCAGGAAAATTATGCAAAGCAATTGTTGGCAGGATATCAGTCTGTTCGACCTTTGGAAGAAAATGAACGGATCATTTTGCCTGTCTTGTGCCGGGGTGCGGCAATGCGGTTTCTTACCAGTCGACTTTACAATTGGTTCAAATTTGCCAACAATCCGCATATGCAGCCTAAAAATCCACTGGGTATTTTACCGCGATTAGACCATTTCCAGAAAATCACAACCTTTGAAGAGCTGGAGGATATCGCATCATGATCGTGGAGATTTACACCGATGGCGCCTGTTCAGGTAATCCAGGCCCCGGAGGATGGGGAGCGATTTTGCGGTTTAATGGTCATGAGAAAGAGCTTTCCGGCGGAGAGGCTTCCACAACCAATAACCGCATGGAGTTAACCGCTGCTATTGAGGCTTTACGGGCATTAACCCGCCACTGCAAGGTAGATTTATATACCGATTCCAACTATGTGCGCCATGGTATTACAGAATGGATCGAAAATTGGAAAGCCAGGGGATGGAAAACTGCCAATAAAAAACCTGTAAAGAATCAAGACCTTTGGCAGCAACTGGATGAAATGATTCAACAACATGATGTCACCTGGCACTGGGTAAAGGGTCATGCCGGACATCCAGAAAATGAGCGTGCCGATGAACTGGCCCGAGCCGGCATTCAAAAACTGGAATAGCCACATTTTATAGAAAACTTAACGTTGCTGCTTTAATCTTTGAGAAGAACCTGATAAAAAGCATAGCATGAAACATCTTGATATTGACCCGGAACAAAATAAAAAAGACGGCTATTCCACCGGCCAAATTCTAATCGCTATGCCCCAATTGCAGGATTCTTTCTTCACCCGCTCTATCGTCTATATTTGCGCCCATAATGCGGATGGTGCAATGGGTATTGTCTTAAACAAACCTTTGCCCAGCCTGACATTTCCCGATTTGCTGGAACAGCTGGAAATTGATGAAAAAGCCGGTGTTGATGAGCAAAAAGTGCATTTTGGAGGCCCGGTGGAAACAGCGCGAGGTTTTGTGCTGCATTCCAGCGAGTATGTACGCGAAGGGACGATCCAGGTAGATGACAAGGTGGCGCTGACCACAACGGTAGAAATTATCCGTGATATCGCCGCCAATACCGGGCCTGAAAAAGTATTGATTGCCCTGGGCTATTCCGGCTGGGATGCGGGACAACTGGATGAAGAGATTCAATCCAACGGTTGGCTGAATGTAGAAGCAGATGATGATTTACTGTTTGGTCGCAATCTAGAAGACAAATGGAAAAAGTCTATGAATAAACTGGGCGTAGATGTGGATCTTTTAACCGTGGAAGCCGGTCAAGCCTAGGCAGTGACAACATTCAAAATATACGTTTTCAGTTTCTCAGCACTATCCCCCAACACGTCAAAGCGTTCCTCACGCTCAAACAAATCTGACATTTCATCTGGTAAACTAGGATGCATGCCAGTGGCTACCTTAACCGCATCCGGGAATTTGGCGGGATGGGCGCAAGCCAGGCTGATCACTTTGCCTTCTATTTTTGCATGCTGTGCAGCGGCAACCCCAACGGCTGTATGAGGATCAATTAGCTCCCCGCATGTTTCTTGAATTTCTGCAATGGTATTTTGAATGCCGTCATCCCCCAGGGTATAAGCCATAAACAAATCACCAAACTCCCCCACCGGCATCTCAAATGTACCGGTATCTTTGAAGGCCTGCATCATTTGTTTAACTTTTGCACCATCACGCCCATGCATTTCAAATAAAAGGCGTTCAAAATTAGAAGAAATCTGAATATCCATGCTGGGGCTTAAAGAAGGGACAACATCTTCTGTTTTCATGACCCCGGATGCAAAATAGCGCGCCAGAATGTCATTGCGGTTAGTGCCTACGATCAAGTTTTGAATCGGAAGTCCCATTTTATATGCAACAAACGCAGCAAAGATATTGCCAAAATTGCCGGTTGGCACAGAGAAGTTAACTGGCCTTTCCCCACCCGTAACCGTAAGAGCGGCTGTAAAATAATATACAACCTGCGCCATAATGCGCACCCAATTAATGGAATTAACAGCAGACAAATTAACCTGTTTGCGAAAATCAGGGGTGTTAAATAAATCCTTCACCAGATTCTGACAATCATCAAATGTGCCTTCCACAGCAATATTGTGAACGTTACCATCCAAAACAGTGGTCATTTGACGGCGTTGCACCTCTGAGACCCGGCCTTTAGGGTGCAGGATAAAAATTTCAATCGCTTCGCGGCCCCGGCATCCTTCAATGGCAGCTGACCCGGTATCCCCTGATGTTGCCCCCAGGATAGTGATTTTCTGTTTTCGTTGATGCAAAATATAATCAAAAAGATTGCCCAAGAACTGAAGGGCATAATCTTTAAACGCCAGAGTGGGACCGTGAAATAGCTCTAGTAAATAAAGATCATTCTTTAATTTTTTAACGGGTGCTATGTCTTTATCGCGAAAGGGAGCATAAGACTTTTGAATCAGCGCTTTTAGATCAACGTCAGAGATTTCTTTCTCAACAAATGGCTTCATCACGTCAAACGCAATGTCATGGTATGATTTTCCAACCAGTGTGCGAATCTTGTCTTGTGAGAATGTAGGCCAGGTTTCTGGAACATACAGCCCGCCATCGGGTGCCAAGCCGGACAGAACCATATCACAAAACCCCAAAGCAGGTGCTTCTCCACGCGTAGAAACATACTGCATTATGTGACCTCCACTGCGTATTTTTGGCCAAGATACCGCTTGTACGCCGCCGTTGACAGGCTTTGACCCGTCACATCCTTTAAAACCCGCCCATGAGGTTATTAAGGATGTG
>JANQSM010000150.1 GCA_028284025.1 Alphaproteobacteria bacterium
TTAGGGGGAACCAACACCAAGCTACCGGAACTATTACATCTTCCTGAAAAATCAACAGTGTTACCAGGGGAAATTGTTGTTACCTCGGGGGATGGAGGGGTATTTCCCCAAGGCCTTCCTGTGGGGATTGTAAAATCTGCGACTTCGCTCTATCCAAAGGTACAGCTTTATGCGGATTTGAACCGGCTTGATTTTGTCAGAATTGTGGACTACGGGTTGACTGGATTACTGGATTAAGAGCACAGGCAGGAAATGGAAAAAGTATCCTCTAGAATTGATCTTGTTTTACGGGTATGTGTTCCGTCTCTGACAGCTTTGCTGGCAGTTCTTTTGTCGATAATTCCATTCGGGTTTCCACATTCCGGGGCAATTACGCCATCTTTCCTTTTGGTTGTGACGTTTTATTGGGGGCTTTATAAACCAGAATACTTTCCATTGTTGATAGCCTGCGCTATTGCATTGTTCCAGGATGTTTTGAACGGGGAATATATGGGTTATAACGTCTTGCAGGTGGTATTGGTATATGCCACGGTCTTTCAGCAGAAGCGCTTTTTAATTGGAAAACCGTTTGCGTTTATCTGGTTTTCATTTTCCATCATGATGGTATTCATTGGTGTCATTGTGACGTTGTTGAATGTGTCATTCTTTTCAAACCAGGTGGAGTTTCAATCCGTCATTTTCAAAATGATGTTTACGATTATGATTTATCCGCTGATTGGCTGGCTTTTATCTAAATGCCACAAAACCATATTGAAAGATGATGAGGTAGAATAGGTGAGCCGTGACATTAACCGTGAAAGACTTTTCAGCCGTCGTGCCATGATTCTGGGTGGTATCAAGGGAACGTTAATGACCGGGTTGGCGGCCAGGCTTTATTATCTTCAGGTTATAAAATCCAACAAATACCAGGTATTGGCTGATGAAAACAGGGTAAGCTTACGTCTTATTCCACCGCCACGTGGGGAAATTCTGGACCGTAACGGGCAGACTCTAGCAGTAAATAAGGAAAACTATCGGGTTATTTTGATTCCTGAGCAAACCCAGTCTTTGGCGAACACCATTGACCGGCTGGACCGGGTGATTAGCCTGACTCAGCGGGAAAAAGAAAAAGTACTTCAGGATGCCCGCCGTCGCCGGGGGTTTGTGCCGATTACCGTGCGGGAAAATTTATCCTGGGATGAAGTTGCCCGTATTGAGGTAAATTCTCCTGATCTTCCGGGTATTCAAATTGAAGTAGGCCGACGCAGATATTATCCGCATGGATACGAGACAGCCCATCTGATTGGATATGTTGGTGCCGTGTCAGAGCATGAATTAACCGGAGAACCTTTATTACAATTACCGGATTTTCGCATTGGTAAAATTGGGATTGAGAAAAAATTTGATTTAGATTTGCGGGGTAAGGCAGGCACAAAGCAGGTGGAGGTTAATGCTGTAGGGCGAGTGATTCGTGAGCTTTCCCGTGATGAAGGCAAGCCGGGCGAGAAATTTGACCTTTCCATTGATGTTGGATTGCAAAAATATATTTATGAAAAGCTGGGGGATCAGGCCGCTTCGGTCATTGTGATGGATGTACATAATGGCCAGATCTATGCAATGGCTTCGGCTCCTAGTTTTGATCCCAACTTATTTAATTTCGGTATTAATCCTAATGACTGGGAAGGCCTAAAAGCCAATAAGAAAAAGCCTCTAAACAATCGGTCTATTGCCGGACAGTACGCACCGGCCTCCACATTTAAATTGTTGGTTGCTTTAGCTGCGTTGGAAGACGGCATTGATCCCAATTTCAAAGTTTACTGTAACGGTAAAATGGATTTTGGGGACAGTCGGTTTCATTGTTGGAAGCACGAAGGACATGGCTGGATGGATTGCCGGGAAGGTATCTCGCAGTCTTGTGATATTTATTTTTATGAAATTGCCAAACAGCTTGGTATTGAAAAAATTGCTGCTATTGCCCGACGATTTGGTCTGGGAGATCAGGTCGGGATTGATATTCCCGGTGAACGTCCGGGTCTTATTCCAGATGATGCCTGGAAGCGCAAGAATCTTGGTTCCCGCTGGCAGAAAGGGGAAACCCTGATTGCGGGGATTGGCCAGGGGTATATATTAGCAACACCTTTACAACTTTGCACGATGGTAGCACAACTTGCTAATGGTGGGCGGTACGTCAAGCCTACTGTTTTTAGGACAAATACGCCTGTTTCTGAGGGGGATAATCCGGAAATTCAGGATGCTATCGGAGTATCAAACCTTGCTTTAAATATTGTTCGCCAAGCTATGGACATGGCAACGAATGACTCAAATGGTACGGCGTATTGGTCGCGCATTTTTTCTTCCAAATACAAGATGGCTGGTAAAACTGGAACCGCCCAGGTCCGCCGGATTTCTTTACAAGAGCGGGATACTGGAATTATTGATAATAAAGACAGGGCTTGGCACTTGCGGGATCATGCTTTGTATGTCGGGTATGCGCCGATCGAAAAACCCCGTTTTGCAATTTCAGTAGTGATAGAACACGGAGGTAGCGGAGGAACAGTGGCTGCGCCGATTGCTCGTGATATCTTGTTGTATGCCCAGAAAAACCTGAACGATATAGGACAAGTATAATGGTAGCCAATATCTTTTCTTCTAATGACATGAGTTTGGGTCAAAAGTTTTTTCAGATAAACTGGTTTCTGGTATTGCTCATTACCCTAATGGCCTCTATCGGATTTGTTATGTTGTACTCCGCTGCCAATGGCAGTTTGTCCCCCTGGGCGGACAAGCAGATGATTCGGTTTGCAGTAGGCTTTGTGATGATGTGTATTATCGCTGTTGTTGATATTCGTTTGTGGTTGCGATACGCCTATATTCTTTATTTCTTAGCCCTCTTGATGCTTGTAAGTGTTGAATTCTTTGGGACTGTCGGGCAGGGAGCACAGCGCTGGCTGGTGTTGGGAAGTTTAAAGTTGCAACCTTCAGAGATTATGAAAATTGGAGTTGTTTTAGCGCTGGCGAAGTACTTTCATTGTCTGAAGGAAGATGATGTGGAACGTATCACTCGGCTGTTTATACCGCTGTTGTTGGTTGCGATGCCTGTGGTGCTTGTTTTGAAACAACCTGATCTTGGGACAGCAGGCCTTATTTTGTTAAGTTCTTTGGCAGTATTCTTTGCTGCCGGCGTGCCGATAAAATATTTTGTATTGGTGGGATTGGGTGGTTTGGCTGCTATCCCGGTCGGCTGGCAGTTTTTACGTGAATATCAGCAAAAACGAGTACTAACCTTTTTTGATCCAGAGCAGGATCCGCTTGGATCAGGCTATCATATTATTCAGTCCAAAATTGCCCTGGGATCAGGCGGGTTATTCGGTAAGGGGCTTTTGAACGGTTCCCAAAGTCACTTGAACTTTTTACCGGAAAAACAGACAGATTTTATTTTCACAATGCTGGGAGAAGAATTTGGTCTGTTTGGCGCTTTGATCATTTTGGGTCTTTATATGCTTGTTATGATTTATGGTTATGGCATTGGATTGCGGGTGCGCAATCATTTTGGCCGGATGCTGGTAACAGGCGTTATGACCACTTTCTTCCTGTATTTCTTTATTAATATGGCAATGGTTATGGGACTTTTCCCCGTCGTAGGCGTTCCTTTGCCCCTTATTTCA
>JANQSM010000228.1 GCA_028284025.1 Alphaproteobacteria bacterium
TTGGGAGACGGCCATGACCCCTTTGACCTCATAGAACTTTCGCAAGAAATCTTGACAGAAGACCCGGCCCGATTGCTGGATGAAATGCACGCAATCTCCCTGACGGGGAACCGCCGTGTCGTCCATATCCGTGACGCCTCTGACAAGCTCACTAAATTACTGGAACCTCTCACGCAAGCTCCGGTCTCTGGTCAAGCATTTGTAGTAATTGAAGCCAATGACCTGTCTCCCCGGTCTTCTTTGCGGCTGTCTTTTGAGAAACCAGAGAATTTAGCTGCCATTGCCTGCTACAATGATGAAGGGGCCAGTCTGGTAAACCTGATCCGGGATGAAATTACCAAAGCTGGATATGCTATTGAGCGTGATGCTCTTGGGTTTATGGCAGAAAACTGCGGCTCTAATCGAATGTTGACTTTGCAGGAAATCGAAAAGTTGCTGACCTATATGGGTGACACCAAGACGATTCAGTTAGGCGATGTACAGCAAATTGTTGGCGATACCTCTGCCCAGGTCTTTGAAGAAATGATGTATGCTGTAACAGAAGGTAACCTGGAGGCAATCGACCGTATGTTACATCAGCTCTACCATAGCGGTGAGCATCCTCCTGTTATTTTAATGCGTCTTTCGCGGCATTTCCAAAAAATCCTGTATTGCCGCGGAAAATTTGACCAAAACAAGGATCTTAAGGCGGCGCTGGATGGCATGCGCCCCCCTGTTTTTTTCAAATATAAAGACCGATTTGCAACATGTGTAAGAAACTGGACACTGGCCAAACTCTCAGCAGCACTGGATGTCCTGGCCAAAGCTGACCGTCAGGCCAAAACAACGGGGCTGGACGCGGACGTAACCTGTCGCATGGCGCTCTTCAAGCTAGGGCAGCTCGCACGCCGTCCGGCATAAAAGCTTAACTTTCTACTTTCTTTCTTAGGATGCGCAGCACGTGATCCAACTGATCCAGGGTCTTATAGTGCAGCGTAAGGGTCCCCCCCTTGTTATTACGCTTGGACCTAATCACAGCTTTCATGCCCAGATTATCACTGACATCTTTCTCCAGTGCCAAGGTATCTGCATCTTTTTTCTGCTTAGGCTGGGCCTTTCCGCCTGTTTTTTTAGATTTTGCAAGCTTCTCAGCCTCACGCACTGTCAATTTACGGTCAATAATTTGCTGCGCTAAAATATCTGGAAAGTCTGAAGTCACCAGCGTACGCGCGTGCCCTGGCGTAAGTTGACCACTTGCAATCAATTCTTGCACGAATGGCTTTAGACTCAACAATCGCAGGCTATTAGCAATATAACTGCGGCTTTTACCAACGGCTTGGGCTATAGCTTCCTGGGTATGGGAAAATTCATCGATCAAGCGCTTATAGGCCTGGGCTTCTTCAACAGGGTTTAGATCCTGACGCTGAATATTCTCAATTAACGCGATATGCAAGGCATCCTGGTCATTTAAATCCTTAATAATGACGGGAACCTCATGCAACTGAGCCATTTGCGCTGCACGCCAGCGCCGTTCCCCGGCAATAATCTCCAGAATCTTGCTGTGTTCTCCCTGACGCCGCACCACAATCGGCTGTAAAATGCCCTTAGAACGGATAGAATCGGCCAGCGCTTTTAACGCTTCTTCCTCAAAGGTTTGACGCGGCTGAACCTTTGAAGGAATCAGGGTTTCAATCGGCACCTGCTTTAACTGGCGTAC
>JANQSM010000247.1 GCA_028284025.1 Alphaproteobacteria bacterium
AAGCAATGATCGGCATATAGCGGTCTGGTGATTCCGGGGAACGACGAATCCAGCGCACCACCATGGATCCTCCAACCGGTTCCATAAGCCAGTCGGTAATTACTACATCAATGCTGGTCTGTCCATGCACCGCAGATGTTTCAACTGAGCGCTTAATTTCTTCAATAGCTTCATTCCCATCTTTGGCAACGATCAGTTTACCTACTTTCATGATGCGCAGGACATTTCCGATGGTTCGCCGGGCGAATTCACAGTCATCAACAACCAGGATTTTTAGTCGGGACAGGTCGTAATTTATACCACTCATGAATGTCTCTTATCAATCTTTTCGAATTTGATCTTAGCGTAAAACACATTATAGTCCTATGAAATATATAAGCGTATAATGTTTTATATTTTGTTAAGGATATTCCGTGGCACATAAGTTTGTCTACATTACATTTCCAGATAATGAACAAGCTCGCACTATGGCTCATGATTTGTTGCAACAAAAACTGGTTGCCTGTGTCAATGTTTTGCCGCACATGACATCTATTTATTCCTGGAATGGTAAGGTACAAGAAGAGACAGAAACCGCAATGGTTTGTAAAACGGTGGCGAATAAGATTGAGCCTTTGAAAACGTACATTGCAAAACATCATCCTTATGATACTCCTTGCGTTGTGGCGTGGGATATAACGGATGGTGCAGAGCCTTTTCTAGAGTGGGTGAAAGAGGCAACGCAGTAAAAATCTTTTAATGAGGGATGCTTGGTGGCTTTGCTACAGCGTGACAAGAATACATTGATAGTATCGGAAATTCGCGTCCTTCTTGCTTACCCTTTAGCTGCTTTTTCAATTGCACGGGAAAGATCATTTATCAGGTCATCGGGGTGTTCAATCCCGACAGAAAGGCGAATCACTTCTGGACCACAGTCTGCTTTGATTTTGTCTTCTTCAGGTAATTGGCGATGGGTGGTTGTTGCGGGGTGAATGATCAAAGATCCCGTATCACCGATATGTGCCATTATGCGAAAGATCTCACAATTTTCGACAACTTTTTGTGCCAGATCTTTTTGCTTCATGCCAAAAGTAAAGACACAGCCAGTTCCAGAGGTCATATATTTTTGCGCATTTTTGTGGCTAACGTGGTTAGGCAGGCCAGAGTAAGAGACCCAGTCCACCATATCGTGATTATCTAAAAATTCCGCTACTTTCTGTGTATTTGCAACGTGTTTTTGCATACGTAGCGTCAGGGTTTCCATACCTGTCATAATATAAAAGGCATTGGCTGGAGACATTGCTGCACCAATATCACGCATGGCACTTGCCAGGCAGTTCATAATATAGGCCTTGGGACCAAACTTTTTGCTAAACACCATGCCGGCGTAGCTCTCATCAGGTTGGCTAATATAAGGAAATTTATCATTCTGCTCCCAGTTAAAAGTACCTCCGTCAATAATTGCTCCCCCCATTGAGGTGGAGTGACCAGAAATATTTTTGGTCAGGGAGTGGGTGATAATGTTTGCCCCGTATTTAAACGGGTTGAACAATGCTGGTGTCGGGACAGTATTGTCTACGATAAAAGGAATACCAGCATCCTCAGCTATGCGTGCAACGGCTTCAAAATCAGGGATAATGCCCGCTGGGTTAGAAACACTTTCCACAAAGATAGCTTTGGTTTTGTCATCAATATCTTTTTTAAAGTTTTCACTATCCTCTGGCTGTACAAAATTGCACTTCCAGCCAAATTTTTTGAAGGTATTGGCAAACAGGCTACCTGATCCGCCGTAAATCTTGCGAGATGAAACGAAATTGTCGCCAGGACTCATCAGTGGTAAGAATGCCAAAAATTCAGCTGCCAGGCCTGAAGAAGCTACCAATGCACCTATGCCGCCTTCCATGGCGGCTAAACGGTGTTCCAGGGCGGCCAGGGTTGGGTTGTTAATACGGGCATAAATAAAGCCTTCTTTTTCTAGGCCAAACAGATCGCCTCCGTGCTGAGAGTCATCAAAATGATAACAGGCAGATTGGTAGATTGGCATATTACGAGCCCCGGAGGTGCGCCAGGCGCCTGTACCAACGTGAATGCTTTGGGATTCTGGGTGGAGTTTGGATTTATCGATAGCCATGAGATTTTTTATATCACAAATTCTTCATTTTCATGGATTATTTTTAGCTGTGTGGGGATTTTTAGCAGAGTATTATAATACCTCTTGTGTAAGCCCATGATTTAGAAGGGATTTTTTTTGTTAAAGTGTGTTGACAACCGTAAAAAAAACGGTATGGTTACGCTTCTTGATGAAATTTGAAAAACCTTTGGAAATTTAGGGGCAATACAATGAAAACATATTCTGCAAAATCCGCTGATGTTGATCGTAAATGGTTTATTATTGATGCACAAAATTTGGTGCTGGGCCGTTTAGCAGCTGAATGCGCCCGCTTGTTGCGTGGTAAGCATAAACCTATGTACACACCGCATATTGACTGCGGAGATAACGTGGTCATTATTAATGCTGAAAAGATCGCGCTAAAAGGGCGTAAGAGAGAAGACAAGGTTTATTACCGTCACACGGGTTATCCAGGTGGTATTAAGGAAACAACGCCTGCCAAGATCTTAGAGGGGGCACATCCGGAACGCGTGATTGAGATGGCTGTTCGCCGTATGCTGCCGAGAGGCCCGCTGGCGCGTCAGCAATTGCGCAAATTAAAAATTTATGCCGGAGAAACTCACCCGCACGAAGCACAAAAACCTGAAGCGTATAATTTTGCTGAGAAGAACCGCAAGAATCTGGCAGCTTAGGACGACATAGAAAGTTAGAGAAGAGGATAAAAAGCATGGCAACAGAAAACACATCTCCTGAAACACCAAAAGAAGCAGATCAAGGAACGGGTATGGACGCCTTGAAAGCTGTTTCCGGACAACAAGATCAAAAAGAAGAAGCAGCCCCTAAGCTGGACTCAATGGGCCGAGCTTATGCAACAGGTAAAAGAAAAGATGCTGTTGCGCGCGTGTGGATTAAACGCGGTACCGGCAAAATGACCGTAAATAAAAGGGTTGCTAATGATTATTTCCAGCGTCCAACTCTGCAAATGATCATCAAACAACCGTTTGATATTACAAAAAGCCTGGGTCAGTACGATGTCGTTGCGACCGTAAAGGGCGGGGGACTTTCCGGCCAGGCTGGTGCTTTAAAGCATGGCATTAGTAAGGCTCTTGTAAATTTTGACCCACAGAACCGCTCTCCATTGAAGTCTAACGGCTTCTTGACGCGTGATTCACGTGTGGTTGAACGTAAGAAATACGGTAAACGTAAAGCTCGCCGTAGCTTCCAGTTCTCTAAGCGCTAAAGCTGTACATTTGGACAGGGGTCATCCGGGGTGCGATCTGCATCCTGGAGCAACTGGTCTATCTGTGCCTGGAAACCCACTGGCATCTTGGGCCGCAAAGATTTCAGATATGTTGTCATTTTTACTTCCAGATGGCGACAAGCATCTTCAGCCTTTTTGACTTTTGGATCTGCATAAATTGTTTTCAGCAAAGACTTTGCCTGGGCAACTTTTCCCTGATCACAGTTTTGCCGAACGGCAGGTAAAATCTGCTGCACCCGCTGTGTGTAATACTGGTATTCTTCTTTTGAGAGATAATTGTATAAGCATGTTTCTGCTTCAGTACTTAGTTGCTGCATTTTATCCAGCTCTGCCTGTAAGGCTTGTGAGTTTAATTGTTGTTGAGCAAAAGACGATGTTGAAAAAAATAATACAGCTGAAACAATGACATAAAAGATATTCTTCATTCAAAACCTCGTAAAAATTATTGGCAGGAAAAAAAGTGATTCGTATATATTCAGCTTACCATATTTTTTTGGGGAAAAATAGTGTTGCATCAGAGCAAGGATTGTGGTTCAAATGACACAAAATTATCACATATTTCTTGTATTTTATGCTCAGGCATGGGATCAAGGAATGTAATAATTAAATGCGATACGTACATAAAGCATACAAGGAACGACATATAATGAAAAAGTACCAGATCTACGCTTGGGCGCGCAGTTTTCTTATCGTGACTCTTATTTACTTTGTATCTACGCCATCTTTTGCGCAGTCAGTAAATATTGATCCAAACAATCCCGATACTGTACCGGGTCAAATTCAACCTGGTCAGATTGAGCAAAGATTGCAACGTCCGCCTGAAGCTCAATCTGGTGGTGAACCTATTGTTCCAGTTATTGAGGAACAGCCCCAGGCTCCAGAAGGGGAAGATATCACGTTTATCCTGCGTCAGGTTAATTTTGAGGGCATGACAGCTTATGATTCTGCTGCTTTTGAAGATATTTACGGGGAATTTATTGGCCAGGAAATTGCTTTATCTCAGCTGTTTGATTTTGCTGCTGCTATTACAGCACGATACAGGAATGATGGATATATTTTGAGTCGGGCTATCATCCCCCCGCAACGAATCGCTGACGGCGTGATCACCATCCAGGTGGTGGAAGGGTTTATTGACCAGATCACTTTCGAAGGCGATATGAAAGGGGATCAAAGCGTTTTAGATGGGTATGCCAATATTATTCGCCGCTCACGCCCTCTCCGTGCCGACCAACTTGAAAGATTTGTTTTATTGGCCAATGATCTTGCTGGTGCTTCAGCACGGGTTGTATTGCTGCCATCTCAGGACACTCAGGGGGCTTCTGACCTTCTGGTTATTCTTGAGCATGATTACTATGAAGTTTTTACTAACCTTGATAATCGTGGAAGCCGATATATCGGTCCGGTTCAGGCGTCGGTAGTTGGATCATTGAACTCAACCTTTGGGTACTATGAGCAGCTTACTTTCCGCCATGTGACATCAACCCAAAGATCTGAACTGAACTTATATGAACTGACATACGAACAGCCCATTAATGATAATGGAACCAAGATGAATCTTGTCTTTTCCAGATCTTTTGTTAATCCTGGATTTGATATTGAGAGCATCGGGATTGTATCTGACAGTACGCGCGTGTCAGCTTCAGTTACACACCCTTACATTCGGACACGGGAAGAGAACTTGTCTTTCACAGGTGGTCTTAACCTTCGGGATTCTGAAACTTTAATCTTAAGCACTCAGACATCTGAAGACCGGGTACGTTCTTTAAGCTTTAATGCGAGCTATGATTTTCTGGACAGCATGAAGGGGGTTAATCTGATCAGCCCGACAATTACGAAGGGTCTTGATATATTTCATCCCAAGCGTTCAGGAGAGCCTAACCTAACCAGGACAGATGGGCGCAGTGATTTTACTAAATTTAATCTGGATGTATTCAGACTTCAAAGTATTACGCCAAGCGTTACCATGTATATGGCAGCTTCGGGTCAGTACTCTTTGAGCCAGCTTTTAAGCTCTGAGGAGTTTGGATACGGTGGTCCGCAATTTGGTAGAGCTTATGATCCATCAGAAATTACTGGAGATCACGGGGTTGCTGGTCAAGTTGAGTTGCGTTATCAGCGTCCGGTTGATAGCAAGATCCTGCGTAACTATGAATTTTATACCTTCCTTGATGGGGGTAAAGTTTGGCGCATTGATGACAATAGTGCTGATCAGTCTACAGAAGATTCAGGTGTGAGTACTGGTATTGGTACACGTTTAAGTCTGCTGGATAATGTATCTGCCACCCTTGAAATGGCAGTTCCGTTGACACGTCCAGTTGCAACTCGAAGTGGAAGTGATTCTTCTAAAGGCGATGATCCGCGTTACTTCTTCTCTCTGATTGCCCGATTCTAGTAAATAAAATTACACAAAATACATTGGCATGGTAATTTTATTGCTTTCCTAAGCTTTTTAGGGTAGTATGTAGTCTGTTCAAAATGTTTAACCTGGCGTTAACCATAAACATGTTTGGATATTAAGTACTAAATACGGGGAATAAAACGATGCAAAAGACCTTAAGCCTTATATCTATGTGTATAGCCTTAAGTCTGGCCACTCCTCCGGTCCAGGCTCAAGCAAAGGGAAGCGTTAAAGCACCTTCTGCTATTAAGAACCTTCAGCAAGTAAAATCCGCTAAACCAGCTTCGGTTAAAGGGCCGGCTAAAGTTGTAACCCCGAAAGCTGTTGCCGCCACATCTAATAAAACAGCGGATACTTTAGCCAAAATTTTGCCTGAAGTAGAGGCGTTGAAAAAAAGCACGAGTGAGAGCAATATTAAAGTATTGGCACGCTTGGAGCGTTTTGATCTTCCAGATGGGGCATTTTCTCTAAAAAATGCTGCATTCTCACGCATAAAAGTAAATGACAAGGTTATTAGTACATTAGATTTGTACGGGGATGACAAGGTTCACCTGAAAATGCCTGATACCCTGGCTGCCCAACAGACAACCCAATCAGCTGCAAAAGAGGTAATGGATTTAATTGTAAACATGGGCAAATTCGCTGGTATTCACGAAGTATTTGAGGAAGAAGGCAATATTATTCTTGCGCCTGTTAATCCGCTTGATGATAAATCCGTAGCGATTGAGATTGAGAAAAATACGAAACCTAAACCTAAGTACCAGATTGTTTCAAGTGGTACAAAGCTTAACAGCCTTTCAACTTTATATAGTGGATCTTTCCTGACAAATGGCACGCTATATGATTTTTCAGGAGCCAATGGCAATGAGTACACGAGCCGGTTGGTTGGCTATTCCTCCCGTTTTGTCGTGAATGAAGCCCCAACTTTACAGTCAGGCAACCCATTACCTTATCCCTTAACGGCTTTGGGAGGGTTTGTCGGCAAGGTCTGTGGACTTTCTACGGTTAATTGCTTTACGCCTACAAGTACACCACAACCGCCAGTTCAGCCCCCAGTAGTGGTACCACCGATTGTACTTACAGGAAATATCAACCAAAGCGTCATCGAGCAGGAACAGCTAGATGCATTCTATGACTTGCTACAGTTTCGCAGTCTTTCTGGCCGTCCAGGAGGATCTCCGTTAGTACCTGGTGATGTTTTAAGAGGAAAACCAGAAAATGGTATCGCAGTTTACTTTGGGGAGTTCCTGGGGCTTAATCTAGACAAGTTCGTAGTCGAAGAGACGGCAACCGGTGAGTCATCAAACCCTGAAGAGGTTCAAGGGTAAGAAGCTACTTTCTTAACACTTTTTAGAAAAAGTATTAATAATTCGGATTTTGAAAGGCACTAGATATAGTGCCTTTTTTATTTTCTGTAACTACATATAAAATTCTGTTAATAATTTAACAATAAGTGTTAAGATTTTATTAATTTATTGTTGACAGTTTCCTTAATAAAGGTAATAATATAACTGTAAATTGTTGATAACAGAAAAAAAATAATTCATTGCCCTGCATACCGTCCAAAAAGATAATAAAAAAGTAAAAATAAAAGGTGCGGA
>JANQSM010000257.1 GCA_028284025.1 Alphaproteobacteria bacterium
TAGCAGGGGAGCGCTTTCAGCCACTCAGCCACTTCTCCATAAATTTCCTCCAAACGGAGGCGGGCGAAATCAATTTCTGAACATGACAATAAAACGAAAGCGCTGTCAAGAGTTAAGCGTTCTTCGCACACGCTTGCGCAAAGTGGGCACTACATCTTGTTCAAACCAGGGGTTTTTCTTCAGCCAGATATTATTGCGAGGGCTGGGATGTGGGAGTGGCAAAATCTTGGGACTATAATCCTGCCAGTGGCGCACAGTTTCTGTCAAAGTTTTGGCCCGGTCTTTTTTTAGAATATACGCGTGGGCGTACTGACCAATCGCCAGGGTGAGTTCAATATTGGGTAAAGCGGCAAAAATTTTATCGTGCCAGGTCGCGGCACATTCTGGTCGAGGTGGAAAGTCTCCTGATGGGCCTGTGCCCGGATAGCAGAACCCCATCGGTACGATAGCAATATGGGCTGGATCATAAAATGTATCTCGGTCCAGATCCATCCACTGACGCAGGCGGTCTCCGCTGGGATCATTCCAGGGAATACCTGATTCATGGACGCGAATCCCCGGTGCCTGACCGACTACCAGAATTCTGGCAGAATCTTTAGCCTGTAAGACCGGGCGGGGGCCTAAAGGTAAATGAGCCTGACACAACGTACAGGCACGCACCTGTTGCAATAGATTTTCCAGCATAATTTAAGAGATAAGCTTTTTCAGACGCTTTGCAAAGGGGGAGTCGGGCAAAGTTGCAAAAAAATTGTAGCCCACGTTACGGTAACTTTTCATGCGTTTTACATCCTCCAGGTTTCTAATCTGGTGATAGCGCTGGCCATCATGAAAGAACACTTCAAACTTTTGTTCCAGAATATAGGTGCTGGCCTCATTGACTGTATCTAATCCGTGTTCTTCATAAATAATCAGTACGTCGCGTTGCAAGGTTTCGGAAGCACCTTTAAGGGCAGGAACTTCCATCCCTTCCACATCCAGCTTAATGATAAGCGGGGCTTTGGTCGGCGGTGTTTTCTTTTTCACCAACTGGTCGATAGAGACGGCATTTACTACCTCAATGCGCAAGGTGTGTTGAGAGAATCCGGCAATATCGCGGTCCACTACTACCGTGGCGTTGGCATTGGAAAGAGATTTTTTGTTACTGTGAATTTTAACTTTGCCTTTGCCATTTTGTGTCAAAGCCGCATGTAGAACCTTAAAACGTTTTAGGTT
>JANQSM010000261.1 GCA_028284025.1 Alphaproteobacteria bacterium
TTTGTTCTGCTGCCATTTTTGATTGGGGCATGGACAATGCTGATGAGTATTTTCCTTGAGCTTCCAGTATTGTCCTGGTTTGGTTCGCCGGAAAATGCAGAGGGCGGGCTGTTGTATTTATCTCTTGCCCTTCAAACAGCGGCTTTCTTGCTGTTGCTTAAGTTTCCCAGGTTTAAAAAGATTTTATGGGTAAGTGCACTAATAGCAGCAGGCATTTTAACAACCTTAACATTTAGGTTCTCTGTTGAAAATCCATGGGTTCCGTACTTCTTTAAAGATTACATTGCCTTTGTTGGACTATTCCTGGGGGTTTTTCTGGCAACCGCAAATATGTTTGGGAAAAAGATCGACTACATCCTGGGCGGGGCAATCGGAAGTGTCATTATATATGTTTCCGGGAATAATTCAGCCTTCGGGCTGTTAGCTGTGATTGTGCCCTTATTTTTGGGCATGCAGTTTATCCCTGTAGTTAAAAGAAACTGGAAAGCGTGGATGGCCGTTGGTGCGGCGCTGGCTCCGTTGGTCATTACGATTGCGCTTGTTACCCTGGGGCATCCGAACTCCCCTTTTTATTGGGGAAGCATTAAGTCCAGATATCACCTGGCAGAGGTTGTTGTTAGTAGCATTGAAGAAAGGCCGGAGATTCTTCTTCACGGCAACGGGTGGGGAACGTATCAGGATAAGCAGGCAGCTCACTTACAAATTGGGCAGATCGGGCTGGTAGATGACCTGGACGGCATTTTTTGGGAAGGAAAAAGCAGGCACCACTTTCATTCCCATAATAATGTACTTGAGATGTTATTGAGTATAGGCGTGGTAGGAGTTTTACTGATGTTGGCGTATCTACTGGTGACGCCGCTTTATGCTAAACGTCACCATCTTTATCCAGCTTCTTTTTTTGCTGTATTTTTCGGAGCTTTAGGCGCGGCGTGGTTTCAGCTAATTGTCTCGTGGCCATTTATGGCACTTGCTTATGCAAGCATACGGGGGAAAAATCCGGAATGGGTAAAGCGTTTGAGAATGCCTTCCAGCGTGTTGGTGCCACTTCTTACGGCTGTTTTGGGATTGCAGCTTTTTGCTGCAGTCACTATTCCAGATGTGGCTATGCGTGCGATGAAGTTTGGTCATGAAGAACTTTCAGGGACAGAGACATGTACGGATCAGGCATATGATTTTGGACGGGGGGGCTGGCACTACGCAAAGATTTATCGTGACTTTTTATACTTTATGCGTCGAGTGGTGGATCCTACCCTCATTGAAGAAGGGGAAACCTTTGAGTCTAATATTGTTCCCGTGGTTAGTGACCAGAACGCCGCTAAAATTGCCAATTTATTGTGTATTGAAAGAAAATACATTGAAGAAGGCCGGGCAGGTATTCGACTACGATTAGTGGGCTTGTTGGCTCGGGCAGATATTGCATTTGCTTTGGCGCCCAAATTTGTCACACCTGAAAAAGCAGATGAAATGCTGATTGGCTGGGAAATGCGTCTTATTGAATTTCTAGCGTTGGCCCCTCAACGTACGGATCAGGCAGCACCATATTTATTGTGGCGTCTTTCCCAGAATAATGAAGAAGCCATGATGCCGGTCATCAATTATCTGAAAGAAAATAATCCAGATAATCCAGTAACGCTTTGGTTTGACGGGATGCAGCAGCTTTCTGACCCGGAACACGGCCATTTGGGATTGCAGAAAATGAAGCGTGCCCTTGATAAGGGGGTTGCACGTATCATTTATATTGATGAAAATTTGCGTCAAATGGTAGAGCAAGCCCACTAGGCTTTAGGAGGCTTTTAGGGCTACTGGCATACTTCTTCTGGCCAATGGGTCGTCAAGTAGCGAGACTGTAAAATACCGGTACGATCAAGTGTTGCTCTAATTCTAAGTCCCCGTTCATAGGCATCATCATATCTTTGTCTGGAAGCTAAATCATAGAATGCTAATGCCATGGGCGCATTGGTTGGTGTGCGTTGGCTGCTTCCCTCAAGGTCATTTTCATATAACCTGCCGAAAAGATAATATGCCGGCGCGTATCCTTGCTTGGCAGATTTGCATAGCCAGTCAACGGCTTTTGCCAGATCTTGCGGGGTATCTTGTCTGCAGCA
>JANQSM010000286.1 GCA_028284025.1 Alphaproteobacteria bacterium
GCTGATAGACTCGCTGAGCAAGCCTATTCACTGATGGATAACTTGTCACCACCAATATCAAAGCGCATTGCCCCATTTACGCAAGGGACTTCAATACTATCTTGCATAGTGCGCTTTGCTACTTTTACTGACCAGGTTAGCCCTGCTGCTGAGAGAGCCGCCCGAAAATTTTTGGAAGTTCTTCCCAAAATAAAACCGTACCTTCTTAAAAAACAAAATGGAGTTCTTGCCGCCCGCTATAGAGATGTAAATCTTGCTCTTGCTTGTCTTGCAAATACTTTAGAGGGGGGTGGGCATGATGAATTGCTACAGCAGGTACTGACAAATCTGGAAACTTGTTTTGATGAGGACACAAACCTTTTTAAAGGTGACGAACTGGTTGAAGAAATTGTAAGAGCCCGGAGTGGAGGGGATGTCGAAGCTCTGTTGATACGTCTGTATACGGCTTCAATGGAGGAACAAATAAAGCGTTATGATCAAGAAGGTATTTTGCGGAATAGTAAAGTATTATTTTCCCCTTCTCATCCTCGACAAAAATGCGTTCAGATTTTGAATATCTTTGCAGATAATCCTGATGCCCAACACTTATGTCAGGTAGCCACAGCTTTTCTTGATCGCATTGACAAGGATATGGGAAGAAGAAAAGTGCAAAAAAGCATACCGTCAAGTTGGATAAATCTAGTTTTGCACGGCATTAAAATTTCGAATCTTTTGCTTATGTGCTGTGTTCATCGCCAAACTTTCCCAATGTGTCTAGGCTTGAAAAAAATAAAGAGGGATCTTGCTATTAGGCGTGCCGCAATAAATGGAATGCTTATTCCAGATCGACTGCGCGTACGGTTCCGTACGTGATAGTCTTGCCGACAATTACTATCTATGCTTATATCAGAGCATGGCACAACAAAAACAAAACTCTTCTTCAAAATCTCAAAAACCAGGTGTGTTAACGGTTGTTCTGTTGATCGTCGTTTTGGCGGGCTTTGGCATGGGAGCAGCTCTGTATACCGGTATTCTTTCTATCCCCGGCATTAAAACGGCAGATTCTCCCGGACATCAAGCACATCTTCAGACCAGGGTCGAAACCTTGCAAGATCGCGTGATGGATCAAAATGATCGGCTGGCGAACCTGGCCTTGCGCGTGAGTGAACTGGAAGCAAAAGCGAATCAACCAGTAAAACCGGTTGATTTATCAGCCCTAACCCAAGAGATGGAAACCCGTTTAAACCTTATGCAGCAGCGTATTCAACAGCAGTTGGCAACGTTGCCGGCACAAGAAAAAATTGACCGGTTGGATCGCATGATTCTAAATCTTGAATCGGCCAAGCAGTCCCGGCAATCTTTGGTACAGGCCTATACCATTCTGGAGCAAGCCGTTACACGGGGGAATTTCCAGGCCGAGCATAATTCCTTTGTGGCCGCTGCCCAGGGTGCGGTACCGTTGACAGCAACGGCGCAGAATTTACAAGCTT
>JANQSM010000308.1 GCA_028284025.1 Alphaproteobacteria bacterium
GAATGCATCACTTGCTACGGCGGACCCTTTCAGGCGGGATGCGGTTTCTCCCGCAGCCTGTTCCATCTCACTTGCTTTGATGGCAGCAATTTTAGCAGAATCCACGCGACTCATTTGGCCGGCACCAATACCAACTGTCGCCTGATTTTTTACGTAGATAATGGCATTGGATTTAACATGCTTGGCAACTTTTTCTGCAAACAGAAGATCTTGCAATTCCTGATCGGTTGGCTGGCGTTTGGTGACGACTGTTAAATCTTTTTCTCCAATAACCGTTCCAGCAACTTCATTGTCACGTGACTGGACCAGAAAACCACCGGCCACAGTTTTTACCAAAGGTCGTACAACTTTCGGATCTGGCATGCCGTTGGTGATCAACACACGCACATTTTTCTTTTTCTCTAAAGTGGCTTTGGCAGCATCTTCAATGCCTGGTGCAATAATGACTTCCAGAAATAGTTTACCTAATTCTGCTGCCAGCTCTTCTGTTATGGGCGCGTTGGCTGCAACAATTCCACCAAAAGCACTGACTGTGTCGCAGGCAAAGGCCCGGTGCCAGCAATCCAGCAGGGTTTCACCAGTCGCGACGCCACATGGGTTGGCGTGCTTGATAATGGCAATAGTAGGGTCAGAAAATTCACTGAC
The DNA here is from genome assembly GCA_028284025.1 of Alphaproteobacteria bacterium. GTDB lineage: Bacteria > Pseudomonadota > Alphaproteobacteria > JANQSM01 > JANQSM01 > JANQSM01. The sequence goes on from JANQSM010000308.1 coordinate 646, forward strand.
CAATTCAAATGCTGCATCTGTATCATTAATATTGTTATAGCTTAATTCCTTACCCTGTAGCTGGGTTGCTGTCAAAAGAGATGGGGTCGTGACGTCATTTATATAAACTCCGGCAGTTTGGTGTGGATTTTCCCCATAGCGAAGAGCCTGTTTTTGGGTGCCAGCAAGAACAAAGCTCTTTTGTTCTACCCCGGTTTGTTCAGTAAACCAGGTTTGAATTGCAGCATCATAGCTGGCTGTTTTGTTAAATGCCTTGGTCGCCAGTTTTTGGCGTAGATCAAAACTGGTTGTTCCCTCATTTTGTTTAAGGTGATCCAGAACATCTTCGTAATCGCCAGGGTCTGTAACAATTGTGACGTACTTGTGATTCTTGGCTGAGGCCCGCACCATAGCCGGACCGCCAATATCAATGTTTTCAATAATGTCTGCAGCATCCGCCCCGCTGGCTACTGTCTGTTCAAACGGATAAAGATTAATCACGACCAGATCAATAGCGCCGATATCATTTTCTTCCATGGCTTGTTTGTGGCTTTTGACATCGCGATTGGCCAATAATCCACCATGAATTTTGGGGTGCAGGGTTTTAACCCGTCCGTCCATGATTTCAGGAAAACCGGTAATGTCAGATACATCCGTCACCTCAAGACCTGCATCGCGTAAGGTTTTTGCAGTACCCCCGGTAGAAACAAGGCGAACGCCCATTGCCGTTAATGCAGTGGCAAATTCTGCCAGGCCTGATTTATCAGAAACGGAAAGGAGGGCGGTTTTTACAGAAACAGGATGAGTGCTCATTATATATTTTTCGGGTTATTAAGCCTGTTTCAAAACAGGCTGATCAGGTTCATATTCCGGCACCAGATCAGTCAACATGCCCAAAGCTGCGGCCAACTGTTGGCGGGTGCAAAACTTTTCCAGTTTGCCAAACTTGCCTTGCAGGGTTTTGTAGTCAGCAAAGCGGGGAGTTGCAAGAAAAATCTGTTGGTGGGTGGTTTTTTCAAAAGCTT
>JANQSM010000319.1 GCA_028284025.1 Alphaproteobacteria bacterium
AGCATAAAATTCCACTGGTGGAGAATAAACCACTGGCACGAGCACTGTTTGATACGGTTGAAATTGATGAATTTGTTCCCGAAGAACACTATAAAGCTGTCGCTGAAATCATTGCTTATGTCTTTAAGCTTCAAGGCAAAATGAATTAAAACTTAATAACTCTCTTGAAGAAAAAGACGCTGCATATTGATCAGGGAACAATAAGTGTAAAAGCTGATTTACACGGCTTTCCCGGTCCGCTATGGTCGCATGATGTCTAAAAAACAAAATCCCGTATGGCGGTTTATCAAATCTGATCTGTTCAAAATATGGCTGGTCACGCTGTTTCTTGTGGGCCTAATTTTCCATTTTTCTTCACTTTTGGTAAGTCCCGCCCCTCCTGATGAAATCACTTTGGCGGCGGGCACTAAAAACGGTAATTATTACAGATCAGCCTTAAATTACCGGGAAGCTTTTGCCAAGCACGGTATCACAGTTAATATTCTTGAAACATCAGGTGCAATTGAGAATCTTGAACTTGTTAAAACAGATAAAGCCGACCTTGCCTTAGTTCAAAGTGGGTTACAGGCAGATACTGTGTCCGAAGAAACACCCTTGAATTACAAATCTTTGGGCAGTTTATACTATGAGCCTTTGTGGGTTTTCAGCAAAGAATCTTTGCCAAACCTGGCTGTATTAAAAGGGAAAGCGATTGCCATTGGAACTGATGGAAGCGGGACGCAGGCTGTGGTGAGAAGGGTATTAAAGCAAAATGGAATTACAAATACCAATTCAAGGCTTGTCGCAATAGGGGGAGAAAGTGCGGCTACTGCGCTGCAAGAAGATCAAATTAGTGCTGCTTTCTTTATTAGCGGGATTCGTTCAAAATCTGTTTTGACGTTGTTGAATGATCCGACAGTGCAGCTGTTAAGCATTAACCGTGCAGAAGCATACCAAAGAATTTTTCATTTTGTATCAGTGGTTGATTTGCCAGAAGGGGTGGTAAATCTGGGCAAGAATATTCCCTCCGTAAGCAAACAGCTCATTTCTTCTGCCGCCTTGCTGGTGGTGCGCAAAGATTTGCATCCAGCGATTGAAGATTTGTTGATGACCCTGATGACGGATATTCACCATGAGGGTTCTATTTTGTCAGAGCCAGGAGAGTTCCCTTCAGAGAAGTATTCAGATATCCCTATTCCAGATGAGGCGCGGCGGTATCATCGCGATGGCCCTTCTTTTATGCAAAAGCACTTCCCATTTTGGTTGGCCACATACATTGATCGTATCAAGTTTATGCTTTTGCCTTTGATTACCCTGTTGTTTCCACTGTTCAAGATTATGCCGCCTACTTACCGTTGGCGGATTCGATCTCGCATATACAAGTGGTATAATCAATTAGGTGATATTGAAGAAGATCTTTATGAAAGCCGGACCAAGAAACAGGCTAAAGAGGTTTTAAAAAGGCTGGATGCCCTTTCCGAAGAAGTCAAAAAAGTGCATGTGCCTAATTCCTATGCTGAATCCCTGTACAACTTGAAAGTTCACATTGAACTCATTAGAAACCGGGCACATGATATTTTGTAAGGGTTTTTAGTTAGAGAAAAACCCGTTTAGCTTCTCATTAATTTTGTCCCCCACACCACGAGTCAAATCATCAATAAATGACTGAGATGTGCTGGCAACAATTGTCTGCGATAGCTTGTTCATGACGCGCTTGATTGCTTCAGGCGGCTCCAGTGCAGCGTCTTCTGATCCCAGATTTGTCATGTGGATCGTAGGCAAAGAGATGGCTGCAGACTGACTTTCTTGGCCCAAAGAAATGGCAGAAACTGCCTTGGCATCAGCAATTTTAAGGTCACGAATTACAATACCTTTGGCCTTTTCAGCTGGCTCTTCAGAACCGGAAGAGGTCTGATTAGATGCCGTTTGTTGAGCAGAAGAGCCTGATTGCATGTTGCTTTGAAGAGTTCTAACATTTGTACGTCCGTTCTTCATTTCCATATTTGCTTGCAAGCCGGTCACAGAAATTTCTTTCATGATAATCGGGTCGCTCATCAAGGATTCAGCAGTTACCCTGATTTCAGGCATTTCCAAAATATTCTCGGCTGCTGTGTAGCCTTCCGGATTTTTGATTTTTAGATCCCGAACCGTTACATTTTGGGAAAGTAGAGAGATATCCATGCTGCCCACGGTAACCTCTGTTTTCAGGGTTTTTGAGGCAATTTTTTCCACGGCGCTGGCGGCAATAGTGTCTAGGAAAAGGGAAACAGCTAGGAATCCAACTCCCACAACAATAACCAGGCTAAGTAAAACTTTTTTCATAATGCGTACTCCTTTACAAATTAATAGTGCCCCAAGACTATACAAGTTATCCAAAATGCCAAGAAAATTTTAAGTAGTATGAATCTTTGGGCTAGTTTTATGTTTCAAGGTTTCTTAAACTGGGCGGATGTCTGTCTTAATCAATGTTACACAGAATGAGGGCCGCAAAAATCTTCCTGGTAAGTTTTTGCTCGTTTTGGCGCTATTCTCGGCTGCTTCCAGCTTCTATGTATTTTTGCAAGCGGGGGAACGCGTTCCATTAAGCCAGATTCAGGATTTGGCATTGATCAGCACAGTTTTCAGCTTATGTGTGGCGGCCTTGGTGTTTTTTGTATTGCGTCGTGTCGCGGGAGTAGATTTCCAGGCCCAACTTGTACGGCAATTTTTTGAAGAGGTTGAAGACCCGATTTTTTTTCTAAACAAGTTTGGTCGCCCAGTGATGCTCAATACCGCAGGTCGTGATTTCCTGCCACGGATTGAAGACTCCTTAACTGAGCAGCTAAAAGACTTTTTGTTAAAAGAAGATACTGAGGGGTATCAAACGCTAGAGCGTCTATATGAAAGCATTACGAGCATGCGTTCAGATGAAGAAGATCTTCTTATCATGGACAAAACAGGCGAAATGCAACGCCTGTTGATTTCCATTCGACCCATGGCGCAGCAGAATCTTTCAATTGTCCGGTTGGTGGACCTTTCCAGACGCAGTTCTCTGATTTCTTCGGCGCAGCATGGCTTGTCAAAGTTGATTCAGATCCTTGATCACGTACCGATTGGCCTGTACGCCCTGGATGATAAAAACCGCATTATTGCTATCAACGGGACCCTTTCTACCTGGCTGGGAGCCACTCCATCTGAAATTATTTCCAAAGGACGGACGATTGAAAGCTTTCTAATCCGGGATAAAAGTGAAGAAGAGCAAGAGGGCCGCCGTCATTCTACGAAAGCAGAAGAAGTTGCTTTCAGTGGTCTGCAAGGGCAAATGTTTCATGCTTTTCTAGGTCGGGTTTCCATCGGAGCCGGGGACCAGCAATTACGCGGAGGTCTGGTTTTAAGGGAAGATTCAGGCGAAGGCGATTGGCAGACTGCCTTGCGACGATCGAAACTGTTATTCAAGCGCTTTTTCGAAGAGGCTCCGGTTGGTATTGTGATGGTGGATCTGGATGGCCGGGTAAGCGAATCCAACCGACAATTTCGCGATATTTTCGGGGAGGATGTTACAGGCAGTTTGATCAAAGATTTTGTGATGGAAGATTATCACGAACCTTTGGCTCAACGTATGGCCGAAGCTATTTCATTGGGAGATACACACGAACCAGTTGAATTAATGCTAAAATCTGACCCACCTAAAATTACCAACCTTTATGTTGGGCGTATGGAAGATGACCAGGAAACCGCTTTTGGTTTGATGCTGCATTTAATTGATGTGACAGAGCAGAAAAACCTGGAACAGCAATTTGTGCAATCACAGAAAATGCAGGCAGTAGGCCAACTTGCCGGCGGTGTTGCGCATGACTTTAACAACTTGTTGACAGCCATGATTGGGTATTGCGACTTACTGATGACGCGTCATCGCCCGGGGGATCCTTCCTTTGCTGACATTAATCAAATCAAGCAAAATGCCAATCGGGCAGCTAATCTGGTGCGTCAGCTTTTGGCATTCTCCCGTCAGCAGCGTTTGACACCAAAAGTGATTAATGTCACCGATATTCTGGCTGAACTGTCTAACCTGCTGACCCGCCTGTTGGGTGAAAATGTGGCACTGGATATGCATCATGCCCGTGATCTGTGGCCAATCAAAGCTGATCAGGGACAATTGGAACAGGTTATCATTAACTTGTCGGTTAATGCGCGGGATGCGATGGACTCCAAGGGAACACTTACCATTAAGACGGAAAATAAAACCATCACTGAACCATATAAACGTGGGGCAGAAGTCATGCCTAAGGGGGATTATATTGAAATTTCTGTCTCTGATACTGGCCATGGAATCTCTCAAGAAAATCTGGAACGCATTTTTGAGCCATTCTTCTCAACCAAGGACGTGGGGTCCGGCACTGGGCTGGGGCTGTCTACTGTTTATGGGATCGTCAAGCAGACTGACGGTTACATCTATGTGGATAGCACAATAGACCAGAGTACAACTTTTAGAGTCTATATCCCGCGCTATGAGGCAGATGGCAAACAGGATGACAAGCTTTTGCAGCAGCGCAAATATGAAGAAGCTGATCTAACCGGAACGGAATTGATCCTGTTTGCGGAAGACGAAGATCCGGTGAGATCTTTCACCAGCCGCGCGCTAACCAGTAAAGGATATGAGGTGGTTGCCAAAGCCAGTGGAGAAGATGCTCTAAAAGCCTTGAAAGAGCTAAAACGTCCGATTGATCTTTTAATTACGGACGTCATGATGCCGGGGATGGATGGCCCGACTCTGATAGGAGAGGTGCGCAAGATTCAACCTGAGGTAAAAGTATTGTGCATTTCAGGCTATTCTGAAGATGCGCTACGCAAAAAGATTGAAGATGATTCAGAAGTTCACTTTTTGGCCAAACCTTTCAGCCTGAAAGATATTGCGACCCAGGTTAAAGAAATTCTAAATGGGGACGCCACACCGCCTGTAGTGACCGCACCACTGTCACCGCCACCAGAAGCACCACCAGAAGAGGCGCCGCCGATCAAGGCACCAGAGGAATTACCCGAAGAATTACCCGGAGAACTACCAGAAGAGTTGCCAGAAGAATTACCTGTGGAACCCCCTGTAGAATCTTTCACACAAGATTCTGATCTACAAGATCCTGTGGCAGAAGAGCCAGTTGTCGAACAGCCCGCTGCTGAACCATCCGTGCCATCAGCAAGTGAACTGCCTGAGGGGATGGATGTGGATGAGGGGTCGCCTCCTCCTGTAGAAAAGACTGAAGATCGGCCAATTTTCAAGCGCAAACCAGATTTTGATGCTATGTCAGATCAGACGAAAGAAGATGAAAAGACCCAAGATCCAGTGGTCATTGTTGAGCCAAAACCTGAAATATCCACACAACCACCTGCCGAAGAAAAAGAAAAACCACAACCAACAGAAGATACTGGAAAGAAACTGATTCTATTTGCAGAAGATGAAGATCCAGTTCGTATGTTCACGACCCGCGCCTTAACAGGGGTGGGGTATGAAGTAGTTGGGGGAGGCAGTGCAGAGCTGGCGTTAGAGGAATATGAAAAACTGGGCAGACCAGTGGATTTATTGATCACTGATGTGATGATGCCGGGTATGGATGGCCCTGAGTTAATTGGAAAAATGCGTGAAATCCAGCCAGGTATAAAAGTGCTTTGTATCTCTGGTTATTCTGAGGGTGAACTGCGCGACAAGATTGCCGATGACACGGATGTCCATTTTTTGGCTAAGCCTTTTACCTTAAAGGCAATTACCGAAAAGGTTGGCGAGCTGCTGGAAGAATAAATTCTAAAAACAATGATTTATGTCATGCCGGGCTACGACCCGGCATCTTAAAGGTTCAAGCAAATAAATTATGGATTGGTTTCTTTCTTATCTTCTAGATTCCGGATCAAGTCCGGAATGACAAAAAATTTTTTCTGAAAGGATATCCACGGCCCTGATTCTGCCCTTGCATAGCAAAAATTGTTGTGGGATAAATATATTCTTTAAAACCACAAC
>JANQSM010000320.1 GCA_028284025.1 Alphaproteobacteria bacterium
ATAGCGCGCTCAATTTCTAGAGTTTTAAGAAACCATTTCATAAGCTGCTCTCGCTTTTCTACCAGAACCTCTCTGTATGGCTTTCCATTTTGAGCTTGAGTTGGTAGCAATTGCTCATTGATAGAGAGTCTTTGCATATCAGAATGTTCAATATATCCTTGAATTTGCATAGCAAAAGCAGCGCCGCCAAGAGCTTGAAAAGTTCTAATCGCTCTGGCAAGTCGATTTGTTCTTCCTCCATTCGCAGCTGCATACTCTAGGTCGCGCTTGTCCATTTCAAGCGCGATCATTTCACATTCTCTTTTTGCTGCTTCACGCAAAAAGTAATTGTAAGCCTTTATCGGATATCTATCAAAAAGAGTACAACATTCAATATGAGTTTGAGCGTAGAAACTGTACAAAGAAATATCACTTTGATCTATCAGCGCTTGAGCTCCAAATTCAGGATTATCAAGACAACGTTGGCCAATCATCATGAGCATGTCTGCTCCTTCAACACCATGGCTTGCCATTTCATAGGCAGCATGCATAAAAGCCATTCTTACGGCAGGAAAATCAGTTGCTGGGACACTTTCATCTGAATAGCCAAGAGGAAGTAAAAGTCGTTGGCGAATAAGGCGTAAAAAATCTGTAACTTTGAGTAAAGCCTCATCGTAGGTCAATTCGGTTTTCTCATCTCGCCGTTCTATGGGATCGTAGAAAGGATTTTTTATTGGTTTTTTGTCATCCGGTTCTGTCGCTGCCGCATATTTCACTAATCTTCGTACCAACTTTGAGAGTTTGGGGGCGTTGTCAACTATAAAAGAAAAAGGACTTAAGCCTTCTATTTTAAATTCATCTGCAGTAAGCAGGCTATCCAATGGTGCAAATGTAGAGGTAAAATCTGTTATTTGCTCCAAGACAAGAAAAGGGTGAACAAAAGTACTGCGAAAACGTGGAGGAGGAACGTGATCATCCTCTACAGTAACTCCTATCAGTTCTGCTGTGTGCTCGTGCTGACCTGGTGATTGCTCTGCCATTTTTTATCCAATTGATCTGTAGCTTCGTTACGATCCATTTATCTTTAATGGAGAAAGTATTATAAGTTTGCAGGGTAAATTGTCAATTATAATTTTAACAAAAAGTTCATATTTCAGCTATGTTAGACATAAAAGATCGTATTACGGGAGAAGCAGACCCTGTAGGGTTTTTGATTAAATTAGCACGGGGTGAAGGCTTCCGTGCAGCTACTTCGGCCAACTCTCCGGACACGGAAATTGTTTACCCTACACTGGATCAACGGATAAAAGCGCAGTTGGTTTTAGAAAAGCGCTTGTTTGAGAAAGAAGGAAAAGCAGATGAGGAGCCAGAGCAGAACATGCAGGCTGAAATAGATCGACTGCGAGAAAAGCTGGCAGATGACTTGGCACGGCTTATTAATGAAATAACCTCAAAAAGAAATTAGCTATGGCAGCTCACACTTTCACTCTTGACAGGTATCTTGACTCTTTATCCCTGGAAGAGCTTTATACTCTTAAGTATACCTGGTCATTCTGGGCACGGGCAAAACAGTTGCCGCCAGAAAAAACATCTTGGCGAACCTGGTTGATTCTGGCTGGTCGAGGTTGGGGGAAAACCCGAACAGGCGCTGAATTCATTCGAAGCCAGATAGAGAATGGTAAAGCCGGCCGTATTGCCTTGGTGGGAGAAACCTGGGCAGATGTGCGGGACGTTATGATTGAGGGAGAATCAGGAATTTTATCTATTTGCCCACCTTGGAATCGTCCGGTGTTTGAAACCTCTAAAAAACGTCTGACCTGGCCGAATGGGGCACAAGCTTTTGCATTCTCAGCGCACGAACCGGATCAGTTGCGTGGTCCGCAGTTTGATTGTGCCTGGGCCGATGAGATTGCCAAATATCCAACGCCAGAATCATGGGATCAGTTAATGTTTGCTTTGCGCCTGGGGGAAGACCCTAAATGCATTGCGACCACCACACCGCGGCCACAAAAATGGTTGAAGAAGCTGGCTGAGAACGAAGATACTTATTTGGTTACGGGTTCTACTCATGAGAATGCAGCCAATCTGGCAGCAGCATTTTTGTCGGAAATTCTAGATAAATACGAAGGTACACGCTTGGGGCGACAAGAAATTGAAGCAAGATTTTTAGAAGATACGGAAGGGGCATTATGGACCCGATCAATGCTAGAGAAGATTACCATTGGTCATCTCCCGGAGCTTGACCGTGTGGTAGTGGCCGTAGATCCAGCGGTCTCAGCTGGGTCACAATCAGATAATACAGGTATTATTGTTGTAGGGAAGAAGGATAATCAGGGTTTTGTTTTGGCGGATTACTCAGTAAAAGCTGCTCCGCTTGTTTGGGCACGGCGAGCTGTGGAGGCGTATCATCATTTTAAGGCTGATCGTATTATAGCTGAAGCCAATCAGGGAGGAGATTTGGTGGAAAGCATGATTCGCACGGTGGATCCATCTATTGCCTATAAATCTGTCCATGCAACTCGTGGAAAGTTGGTGCGGGCTGAACCGATTGCTGCTCTTTATGAGCAAGGTAGAGTATTTCACTGTACACATCTGTCAGATCTGGAAGATGAAATGTGCACATACAACGGAACTGGTAAGTCTCCAGATCGGTTGGATGCTTTGGTTTGGGGGTTGACACATTTGCTGGTGAAACCAGTTTATCGAGCGGGTATGATGCCTACCACAGGGTGGTAATATCAATTTATTATTATTTTTTGTAATTTTATTATTGAAAAGCTCTAAAAGATGCTATAGTATGATCGAAATTTTTAGAACCAAACTAAATAAAAGAGGCAGAATATGGCAAAGAAAAAAAACCGGCTTGAGCAAAAAATTGGTGGCAAGCAAGCAGAGATTGCTGCAACAGAAAGAACTCTAAAAGGTCTTAAAATGGAGCTTCAGGGGTTGTTGACCCAAAGAGATGCTCAAGGAAGCCAACAAAATTATCCTCCCCATAGCAAGTTGCTTGGATTGGCGGTATGTGGTCTTGTCATTGTGGGGGGCGGTGCTGTTGCTTACACCCAGGTTCCAGCAGTAAAAGAAGCAGTTGACCAGTTAGTCGGCGATGCTGGCCAAACAGCTGGAAACATAGATTTTCATCAAGATCCTTCAAAGACAGCTTTTATGATTCATCCTGGCTTGATGTATCAAGGGCGTGCAGCGTGAAGCTTGGTCTTTTTGAACTTTCAGCGATCTCTTTCTTATTTTTAATGGGATTAGGGCATTTTGTTGCCCTGTTCCTTATCCTTCAAAAGAGCGCAAAGGCATTAAGCTCTCAGGCTGTGTGCGATACTGTTTATAAGGGATTAAATCTGGATAAGCTACCGGTTACGCGATAAATACTCAGGTGATCTTCGTACTTCTTTTGGAATTCGTTTTGAGAGATGTTTTTCTGCGTCAAACGGAATACCCTCTGACGCTAATTGTTCTCTGTCTCCGTTAACTTTATACCAGGCAGCCGCCCTTAAATGAAAAATCAAATCATTTGATAATCCAAAAGCATCCCGGAAACGGGCTGTTAAAAAACGATTCGCATTAGAATCATAAAAATATTCATTGCCAGGAGTGTCATCGAACAGATTCATCATGACAGGGAGGTTTTTTTCTAAGAAATTGATACAAAACGCTTCATGATCAAAATTTGGATCTGATGTCAAAGCTTCTGCAAATTGTTCTAATGTTATGGTTTTTTTTCGCCCATTCACAATTTGGTATGTCAGAAACTGTTCATCTGAATATTGAATAGTAAAGGTTTGTGGGTGGCCGTTAACTTTAACGCTTACTTCTTTTATCGTACCTTCGTCGTTGTCTGCTACAAACACATTATTCAACGCTGCCAAGGCCAGGCTGGGGAGTTTTATAACATTGCCTGCAAGAACAATTCCCGATGTGGCAAGGATAGCTGCATAAAGAATATGTTTATGTGTTTTTGACATCTAAATTATCTCTCCTTTTGCTGTTTTTATTCAAAAAGGAAAATAAAGTCAATATTAAAATTGACATTTTCTTATTTTTTTGGCATTTTTAGTAAAAATTTGTTGCGGGCAGGGCGTATGGGAAATAATGAATCCGGTCATGGCGTGCGTGAAGCGGTTAAAGGCACAGCCAATTATCTAACAAGTCCAGAGTTTTGGCTTGTTGCTACACTTACTGTTTTTGTTTCTACATTATACTTAATAGGTAGTTGGGCAACTCGTTTAAGTCTTTTTGTCACAGATAAGGCTTTGGGGACAGTCATTGGTCTTGCGACAGCCCTCTTTGTAAAAGGCAAAGCTGCTCACGTTAAAGAATGGATGAAAGATGGCCCCTTAAACAAGGCAATGCGTTTTGTTGGGAATCTACCATTTATTAATCAAAAGTTTTCCCGCTATTCAAAAGAAAAGAAGCACAAACCCGTTCGGGGAACATTATCAAAAGGGATGGGAGTTATCACATTTATCCTGGGCTATGTTTTGCCTCAAAGTGGAGTATTATATGATGGCTCAATTAAACATGACGCAAAAAGAGGTAAGACTGAAATCATAGGTAAGGTAGGAATTGAAAATGGTGGCAAACTGGATATAGGATCACGCCTGTCTTTAGGCGGAAGTCTGAAATTTGGTTTGGCAGAAGGAAAAGCCACGATTGATCATAACAATCCTTTGAATTCAGATATTGATGGTAAGTTTGATTGGTGGTTGTGGAATCGGATTGTAGCTAAGTTTGAGCGTGATTTAGACAGTTTAAACCAAAGCCGTTTACAAATTCAGGAAACACTTGAATCTATTTTTGAAGAACCAGAGAATAAAAAAACGTCTTTAGATTCGGCGGGGGATTCAATTAATCCTGCTGTTAAATGGCATTATCTGGCTAATCAACGCCGTCGCGCATAAATTTTTCAAAAAAACTGGATACAAAACGTTTACAGGTTTTATAAAATCGGGCATAGTTTCAGTATAAGCTCGCGAAACTATGGGCAGCACTAAAATCCAACAAATCTTTTTTCTATTTTCATAAAAATTCAACTTTAATAAAGGATTGCGTAAATGCCTGTCGATACGCCGCACCCTGATTATCGGGAGCATGCATCTGAGTGGCTGAAGCTGCGGGATGTACTTGCCGGTGAAAAAACCGTCAAGAAAGCTGGAACAAAATATTTGCCAAGATTGGCGGACCAATCTTTGTACGAATATCAAGGCTATGTAGATAGAGCCTTGTTTTTTAATGCTTCTGCCAGAACTGTGCAAGGATTATTGGGGGCGATTTTTAGGAAATCACCCCAGGTAGATGTGCCAGAGGAAGTTAGAAGCTGCCTTAATTCAATAACATTCGATAATAAGCCTTTTGGTGTATTTGCTAAACATGTCGTTCAGGAAGTTTTATCCATGGGACGATATGGTATTTTAGTGGATATGGCGGATACAGCAGATATGGCTGAGAAAAAGGCGGACCAGAAGCCTTATCTGGCTGGATATGCGGCAGAGCAAATCATTAACTGGCGTATGGAAAGCAAAAATGGGCGCTCACAATTATCTTTGGTTGTTTTGTCAGAAACTATCGAGCGTGGAGGTGAGGATGCCTTTTCTGTAGAGGCCGTTCAACAATACCGTGTTCTTTCTCTGGATGAGCAAGGGCGTTACATTCAAACTTTATTTCAGGAAGATCGGACAGGGAAATATGCCGCTATTCATACTATTATGCCTACATTCAGGGGTAAACCGTTTTATTCTATTCCATTTTTATTCATCGGCCCTGTCAGCATGTCTGCTGAAGTTGAAAAATCTCCGGTTCTGGATTTGGTGAATGTTAACCTGTCTCACTATAGATCAAGTGCGGATTTAGAGCATGGCCGTCATTTTACTGCCTTGCCAACACCTTATGTAACGTCCCCGTCCAATGGTGATGAAAAGCCTGTCTTTAAAATTGGCCCATCCAACGTATGGCTGCTGGAGCCAGGAGGAAACGCCGGGATGCTGGAGTTTCAAGGGGCTGGTTTAAGTTTTATTGAAAATGCCTGTCGGGAAAAAGAACGCATGATGGCAGTGCTTGGGGCCAGACTACTGGAAGGTCAGAAGAATGGTGTTGAGGCTGCAGAGGCGATTCGTTTACGCCATGTAGGAGAATCCTCATTATTATCTTCAATTGCAGACACCGTTTCTCATGCTTTAACCATGGCATTAGAATATCTGGCAGGGTGGCAGGGTATTGATCTTGAAACTCAATCTGATGCTATTCAGGTAGATCTCAATAAAGATTTCCTTGCGGATAGAATGAACCCGGCAGAGATTCAATCCTTGGTTGCTGCGTGGCAAGCCGGCGCAATCAGCTTTGAATCCCTCCAACTCAACCTGGAAAAGGGAGAAATCATTTAAGCCACAAGAATTTTATATTTCTGTAAAAAACAGTTGATTTATATCAATATTCTTTATAACCTGCATTTTTATCATATTATAAAATAAAGTAGGCAGAAAATGAAAGTTTCTTCAGATAGTTCGGAATCTCCAGTAAGGAAAGTTGAGTTGCTGATACTTGCGCGCGCAGGGTGTGATCTGCCAATGGAGTATCTTTACCCTTTTATTCGTTCAGTAGCTTATCATGCTGCCAAAGCAGCAGGAATGCGTTGTCATAGTGATTGTGAGGATCTTGTACAAGAGTTAGTATTAAGGCTTTTAAAAACCCGAACCTTCGATCCTCAAAAGTGCGAGGATGATGCTGCTCTTGAAAAATATATTTCTAGAACTGCGCGGCGAATGGCAATAGATTCATATCGTCAAAAAAAGAGAAGAAGGCAGATTAATGCAGGTGGCAATCCTATTGCATTTGAACAGAGTGCAGTTGCTC
>JANQSM010000007.1 GCA_028284025.1 Alphaproteobacteria bacterium
AGTCCATGATTCAAGCGGCCAAGCCTGAAAAAGCTGCTCAAACGTTAAAGGGCCACATCAGAGAAAAAGATATATTTTTGTACGTGCAAAATATTTTCGGTAAGCCTCTCTTTTGGGTGTGTACAGCAATAGCAGCTAATCCGGCGGATGAACAAGAATTCTGTCTGGTCAATTTATCTCCGGCCAGCGCAGCTAATGTGAATGGAACGCGTGAAGCGGCACACGATCAATTGATGCAACTGGGCGCAGAGGATTTGCGCGCAGTTCTTGATGGCAAAAAACATCTGTGGGGATCTGCGCTTTTGCTTTCTCATGTTAATCGTCGAAAAAATCCAGAGACTGCAATGGAATATGCTGCTCAGGCACAACAGTTTGGAACCAGTAATTATGCTCTGCAGCCGACAGAACACTCAAAGCTTTTGACCACAGTCCATGCCCGGCAACAGCCTATTTTGATTCCAATTAATGAGGTTCCAAGTCAGTTAATGGGTGTTTTGAGAGATGTTTTGGGATTTGAGAGACAAGACTATGTACAGCGGGCACGTAGATTTCATGACTGTAGTGCTTTTACATTTGATATTTCACAGGCAATGATGCGCCGGTCAATTCGGGAAAAAGCTGATCAGGAAATGCGGGCACAGCGTGGGATTTTACCATTTCCTGGCCATAATCTGATGCCGGATGTGGATGTAGCAAGGGAAATGCAAAAATTACATGATCTTAAGCTTGCTCCTTCTTTCAAAGCGCAGCTGGCGACTAACTTGCCCCCTCCTTTTTGTTACCTTGCAATACAACTGGTCATGAATGAATGGCCCCAGGGATTTTCAAGAAGTGAACGGGTCCAGCATGACCATTTAATGGCAGCAAGCTTGTTGGCAGAAAAACCTGTACGAAAATGGCATCCGGACCACAAGCGAAAAATACCCTTCACATCTGATGAAAAAGCTTTAGCAGATGCAAATCCGCAAACAACTTTACCTGAACAAATCGAAGAGCTGGAAGTGAATATTCTTCCCATTTTACAGCAGCAGGTTGAAGCTTCTGAAACAGAAGGGGATGGGGAGCGTCGGGTTCAGCAACTTGCCCACGCAGTTTATTTAGGGGAAGAGCTGCGTTGTTTGCAAGAAATGTATGAAGCCATACAGCAAGGCAGATGTCGCCGTGCTCCTGGGGGGTGTATTGAAAAACAGGGGCGATTGCCCCGGGCTGTAGTGGGTGACAAAATAAAAAAGGTACTAAAAGCAGGTCGGCGTGCTATGGGTGATAGGGATGCACAAAAATCTCCTCCTCAGATAGAAGAATCATCTGGCGAGGGAGATTTAAAACCTCCTCCTCCCCCGGATTTGAGAGGGCTTTTTGGAAGAGAGCATTAAGCTAGTCTAGCTCTTTTTTTTCTGCGCAGGTTTTTTATCAGACTTACCGCCACGGACAGGGACCATGACAATGGCCTCACCTTCTACCACAGGTTTGTCGTTTACCGTGACGACCGTTTCAAGTGTAACGCGCTTTTTCTCTGCTTCAATTTGTTTGATGGTTGCGCGGGCATGAACGGTTTCGCCAATTTTGACGGGTGCTTTGAATTTTAGAGACTGGCTTAAATAAATACATCCAGGGCCAGGCAATTTCATACCTAAAACGGTAGAAATAAAAGCTGCTGTCAAGATACCATGGGCAATCCGGCCTTTAAACATGGTGTCATGGGCGTATTCGCGGTTGATATGAACTGGATTGTTATCGCCGCTGATGCCAGCGAACAAAACAATGTCAGTCTCAGT
>JANQSM010000059.1 GCA_028284025.1 Alphaproteobacteria bacterium
TTTCATAATCCCCTGTCTGAGATCTCTCTGGTTGATCAGCAAGTTCCGGCTGGGGTGCAGGGCCATACAAAAACTGAAATCCCATCAGAATAGTCAGGGAAATAATAATCGCCAGCATCAGTTTTTGTTGTTCAGGTTGCATTCTTTAATGTCCTTTTTATTGAGTTGTTTTTGGGGGAACCGGGTCTGCTCCGCCTGCACACCATGGATGGCAGCGGCCCAAGCGTTTTAACGTTAGCCAGCTACCGCGTATTGGCCCATGAAGATTAATAGCCTGCACGGCATATTCCGAGCAGGTTGGGTAAAACCGGCAATTTTGCCCAAGCACCGGAGAGATACAATATTGATAAAAACGCAGAATAAGAGTAAGCAGCAGTTTCATGAATCTTAAGTTAGGTCTTTATTTTATTTAGACAATCTTCCAGATCTTTTTGTAAGTCTTCAAACTTATGGCGCAAAATTTGCGGGCGTGCAATGAAAACATAATCATGGTTTTTCTGCGCTTTAGGTTTCAAATTTAACCGGGAAAGTTCCCGTAGGCGCCGCTTGGCCCTGTTTCTGTCGTGTGCTTTACCAATTTTTTTGCTGGCGGTAAAACCAACCCGCGGGCAAGCATCCACATGTTGTTCACTATTTTGAACTGTTTTGCGTCGATGTACCTGCAAAATAAAGGCAGGTTTGACACACTTTGTGTTCAGGCGGCTAATTTTCAGGAAATCAGACCGTTTGCGGATAACAGGAAGTTGAGATACGGCGGGCATGCTGCCCTCGCTGGTTTAAGCGCTTAAGCGCTTGCGTCCCTTGTTACGGCGGGCGTTCAAGATTTTGCGGCCATTCGCCGTTGCCATGCGAGCACGAAAGCCGTGACGGCGTTTTCTGACAAGGTTACTGGGTTGAAACGGTCTTTTCATTACATTGCTCTCAAAAGTTCTTTTTTCTAAAACAGGCGTGGGTTATAACAACTCTGAAAGGATAAGTCAATAACCATGCAAGAACTTTTATCACCTCACTTTTTAATGGCTATAGGGATAGCAATCCTCATGGTTATCATGACAATCTTTATTCATTATGAATGTCTTCGGGTTACTTCCAACCTTCTGCAAGGATTTAAAATGGGTCCACGCAGCCAGATTCTGGTGGCAATTATCGGTATTTTTACGGGCCATACCCTGGAAGTCTGGTTGTTTGCTTTTGGTTATTATGTGATGGATGCCTGGTTAAATATGGGATCTTTCACAGGAGAATTTGTTCCTGGCCCCAGGGATTACATTTATTTCTCAGTCGTAACGTACACATCTTTGGGTTTGGGGGATGTGTTTCCCCATGGCAGTATTCGACTTATTACCGGGGTTCAGGCGTTGGTAGGACTTTTAATGATTGCCTGGTCAGGATCCTATACTTATCTATTAATGCAGCGTCTTTGGCCGTTGCACATTAAAGGCATGAAAAAATGAACCTGCAAGCGGCCTCTTCTTTAAAAGCCAATACCGTTACAAAAATTGAAGATTTGGAATCATGTCGGAATCAGTGGCAAAACCAGACCATTGGATTTGTACCAACCATGGGGGCTTTACATGAAGGGCATTTAGCGTTGGTGCGCGAAGCCCGAAAAACGTGTGACCGTGTTGTGGTCTCTATTTTTGTGAACCCAAAGCAGTTCGGTCCGAATGAAGATTTGGTAACTTATCCGCGTATGATAGACGCAGACCTTGATTTACTGGCCGCAGAAAATGTCGATTTGGTATTTATACCAGATGAAAAGAGCGTCTATCCGGATGGATTTCAGACAAAAATTAGCGTGGTAAATCTGGATACGATTTTAACGGGGCAGTTTCGTCCGCAGTTTTTTTCCGGCATTGCTACTGTGGTTACGCGGCTTTTTATGCTGGTACGGCCGACACACGCCTATTTTGGTAAAAAAGATTACCAACAGTGGCAGATGATCTGCCAGTTAGTTGCAGATTTGCATATTCCTGTTGACGTAATAGGCGTTCCGATCGTACGGGAGTCTGATGGCCTTGCGCTTTCTTCCCGTAACATGTACCTAAATGAACAGGATCGCGCTAAAGCGCCTGCCCTTTATGAGACACTTTTGGCTGGAGCAGACAAAGCACGTGCTGGCATGTCGGCTAAAGATCTGGAAGACTGGGGGCGGGAGACCTTACAAGCCGCAGGGTTCGAAAGTGTTGATTATTTTGCCGCCCGATTGGCAGAGGATATCACAACGAACTATACTTGTGCAGCGAACCAGTCCGGGCGTTTGATTGCCGCAACCTGGCTAGGAACAACGCGATTGGTTGATAATGTGGAGATATAAGTGATGAAAAAAAGACTTACTATTCCTCAAATCAAAGAGTGTAAAAATAAAATGCCATTGGCGTGCCTAACGGCCTATACGTTTCCGATGGCACAGATGCTCAATAACCATGCTGACCTGATTTTAGTGGGAGATTCACTGGGCATGGTGCTGTACGGGTATGACTCCACCCTGCCGGTAACCCTGGAGATGATGTGCCAGCATGGTAAGGCCGTTGTGAAAGGCGCCCCTGATACCTGCGTGGTGATAGACATGCCATTTGGCAGCTATCAGCAAAGTCCGGCGCACGCCTTTAAAAATTCTGCCCATATTATGCAAGAAACCGGTTGTCAGGCGGTGAAGCTGGAAGGGGGAGAAGCAATGGCTGAAACAATAGCTTTTTTAAATCAACGGGGTATTCCGGTAATGGGGCATGTTGGTATGCAGCCTCAATCTATGCATGTTAATGGTGGTTTTAAAACGGCTGGTAAAACTGACGCTGCCCGCCAGCAGATTCTGGCGGATGCCAAAGCGGTGGAGCAAGCCGGTGCATTTGCATTGGTGATTGAGGCAGTGCCTGTAGATCTGGCGGAAGAAATAACGGCCACAATTCAGATTCCCACCATCGGTATTGGGGCATCTGGTGCCTGTGACGGACAAATCTTGGTAACTGAGGATATGTTGGGATGTCAGGATGGAAATGCCCCTAAATTTGTGAAAAAGTTTGCTAAT
Source organism: Alphaproteobacteria bacterium (assembly GCA_028284025.1). Taxonomy (GTDB): domain Bacteria; phylum Pseudomonadota; class Alphaproteobacteria; order JANQSM01; family JANQSM01; genus JANQSM01. Next base: position 3,029 of record JANQSM010000059.1, read on the forward strand.
GTGCACATTGACATGAAAAAAGGTGTGGCATCTTATGTAGAGGCTGTCAGGAAGCGTGCATTTCCTGCGACAGAACATACTTATCAAGCAGCTGACAGAATCGTGAAACTAAAAACCGGTTAGAAGCTGGTTAGGGTGTGTTTTTGGGTTCCAGTTCCCACGGAAAATATATCCAGGTGTCCTGGCTGATTTCTTTGAAGTACGTGTCAGCGAAAGGCTTCCCCTTGGTTTTGGCATACAACACAGCCAAATGTGCTTTAGGAAGCATTTCTTTGACAAAGCTGGCTGTTTTGCCAGTGTCGACCAGATCATCGACGATCAAAATATTATCTCCCGGGCCTTCTAGTTGTAGCGGCTTGATGGTTTCAATGCCGTCTTGCTGCTGGTCTTTTTCATCATAGCTCAT
>JANQSM010000044.1 GCA_028284025.1 Alphaproteobacteria bacterium
AAGCTTACTTTAAAAGCGTGATGTAAGTCGTTGAAAATATTTTTATTTTCCGCCCATGTAATGACGGTGCGAGGGGACATAACTGTCGATAAATCTCCGGCAATAAATCCTTCCCGGGTGAGTTCGGCCATTGTAACCATGTTTTCAATTTCCTTGCGGCCTTCTTTGGTGTCCATGGTCGGGTTTTTAGAGAGAATGATTTTTACTTCTTCATCCAGTTTCAGATAGTTCAAAGTTGAAACAATATGCCAGCGATCCATTTGTCCTTGATTGATTTGCTGGGTTCCATGATAAAGCCCGGTGGTATCGCCAAGCCCAATAGTGTTGGCAGTAGCGAACAATCGGAAAAACGGGTTGGGGGTGACTTGCTTGTTTTGCTCCAGCAATGTCAATTTTCCTTCAGCCTCCAGAACACGCTGGATGACAAACATCACATCTGGCCGCCCGGCATCATATTCATCAAAAACCAGCGCCATAGGGTTTTCAAGTGCCCAGGGCAATAGCCCGGGTTTAAACTTGGTCACTTGCTTGCCATCTTCCAGCACAATGGCATCACGTCCCACCAGATCAATCCGACTGATGTGGGAATCCAGGTTGATGCGCATACATGGCCAGTTCAGCCGCGCTGCGACTTGTTCAATATGGGTGGATTTTCCTGTTCCGTGGTAGCCTTGAACCAGGACCCGACGGTTGTTTTTAAAACCTGCCAGAATGGCCTTGGTTGTGTTGGGGTCAAAAATATAAGATTCATCTACCGCTGGAACGTAATCAGATTTCTCAGAGAAAGCCGGTACCATCATGTCGGAATCAATTCCAAACGTTTGCTTCACAGAAATTTCAATATCCGGAGCTGATAAATGGTGGGCAGGTGTATGATCCTGAGCAATGTGCATAATACTTATATATTAGGACAGTTTAAGACGCACACAAGTGTTTTAATATCTGATAGGCCTGATTTATTTTTTTAAAAAAGTCTTCCTTGCTTTTATCCCCGGCATTTACGTCTGGGTGATATTGTTTCACCAAACCCTTATATCGTTTTTTTAAGTCGGTCAGTTTGACAGGCGGTACCAACCCGAAGATAGCAAACGCCTTTTCTTCCTCAGTCAGATGAACTTTGGTTGGTGCCGCTTCATTGCCGTACATCAGATTATCTAATTGTTCCTGGAAGGCATGCCAGTTGGTGCGATATAAAAAAGCAGAGTGGTTCATAAATGCCGCACCATTATTAGCGCCATTCGAATTTGATTGGCCAAATGGCCAGGAGGGACGGTTCCATGTGATGTCATTGCGAATCAATTCTTCGATTTCTTCCCCCGACAGGCCAGCATAGCAATTCCAGGATTCATTATATTCCCGTACATGATTCAGGCAGAAAAAGTAATAGTCCTGGTTCGCCAGTTCCTGTGCAAGATGGTGGCGGGGAGCTTTATACTCTCCAGGTTGATTACATTCAGGATGATCGCAAACCCTTTCCCTTTTAGGAGGATCATAGTCTGTTCTCAGACTCAAATGTGGATTAATTCCTTTTCTCATAGTATTTAATCTTTATGTGTTCAAAATAGATATTATTTAGGTGAAAATTAATAAAAATTAAACTTTATCAATGCACTTTATTATAAATATTGTACATACTGTAAATATAGCTATAGTCTATAATAATGCAAAATATTGAACAAAGAATTATCGAAAAACTGACCAATAGTTTTCAGCCACAAGAGCTGGAAATTATTAATCAGTCGAATCAGCATTCTGGTCATGCTGGATCGCCGGAGACAGGTGAAAGCCATTTCCACATAAAGATTCTATCCGATAAATTCAAGGGACTATCGAAGGTAGAAGCACAAAGACAAATATACAGTGTGCTCTCTGCTGAAATGGAAGAAGGGATTCATGCTCTTTCTTTAAATGTCGGGTCCTCAAACTAGTTTTTCTTCAGGCACAACTTATTCAACTTTAGATTGATTTTTTGGTTGAAATTGATTAAAAATAAACCTATGGTTGTGTGACTTGAAGAAATGGAATGAGGATATCTATGAGTACTTTAGTAAACAAAAATGTAATGGTAGATGGCCGTCGGACAAGTATGCGTCTTGAGCCAGAAATGTGGCAAGCTCTGCAGGATATTTGTCGGCTGGAAAACATTAAGATTGGACGTATTTGCACAATGGTAAATAAACGCAAAGGCGAATCCAGTCTAACTTCCGCCATGCGGGTTTTTATTATTTCCTATTTTCGGGCCCTTGCCATGGCTGACATGGTGCGCGAAATTCAGTCCGATGCTATGGTTGCTGAACGTGAGCTAGTAAGCTGTTCGCCTTATATGCGCCAAGCTTTGTCCTTCCGCGCAGAACAGCAGATGGCACAAAAACCAACTCCTATCCCGCGCTATAACTAGGATCAAAAAAGCAATTACAATAAATGTAATGCGTGCTTAACAGGCAATCCCGTATGCATTGCCAAAAATAAAGGATTCGCGCTGGTTGATTCCAATCTCAAGTTGACGATGCATATGACCGTACAGATCTTTGATTGAAAGCACAGCAAGGATTTCCCCTGAATCACGAACAACCGGCAGATGTCTGAACTGATTAGACTCCATCAAATTGATGGCATCCGAGGCAGTTTTATCTGGATCGATCGTAACCGGGTTAGCAGTCATGACTTCTTTTAAAGAGGTCGTGTCCATATTTATACCCTTTGCTACCGCACGCTTGATCAGGTCTCTTTCAGTAAAGACTCCGACAAGCTTTCCTTTATGCATGACAAGTACACACCCAACGTCTTCAATTGCCATTAACGTGCTGGCTTGCTTGACGTTCGCAGTCTGGGGTAGCGCAAAGAGCCTTACCCCATGCTGTATAAGGCTTGGGTGGATTTTTTCTTTCAATGCATATTCCTCTTCAATAATTAATGTATCCTTTATAGTAGAGAAATAGCAATTAATCAACAAAAATCGACATATTGCTGGTTGAGTTACTTTTAAGAAATACAACCTTGAGTTAAGTGACTGATTTTAAATCACATTTTTGGAGGGACAAGACGAATTAATTTTATCTGGTTGCGTTGCTTTCTTAAAATTTTAATACGAAAATTATAAAATTCAAATGTCTGACCCGGAGAAGGGATTTCTCTGGATTCAAAAATGACAAGTCCTGCAAGTGTTGACGCATTATCATCTGGAAGATTCCAGCCAAACTCACGATTTAGATCACGGATTGTAACAGTTCCGTTGATTATATAGCTTCCATCCTGCTGTTTCTTCACACCGGGAACGTGTTCATCATGTTCATCCAAAATGTCGCCGACTATTTCTTCCAGAATATCTTCCAGTGTGACCAGACCAAGTAAACTACCGTATTCATCAACCACAAGAGCGATGTGTGCGTTGCGCTCCTTAAATGCTTTTAGCTGCTCCAGCAAAGAAGTCGTTTCATGAATAAACCATGGATCAGTGGCAATATCCATGATCTCCAAACCGTCGGTTTTGTCGTGGTTCTCGTGAAATTTATTATAAAGAGTCCTGGCATGAATGATGCCGACAATATTATCCGGAGATTCTTTAAACAGGGGCAGGCGGGTAAATCGGGTATTGGTAATTTCATCCAGAATCTTTTGTAAGGGCAATTGTGCATCAATCATCACCATATCTTTTCGGTGAGTCATGATATCTTCCACAGTAACCTTGTCTAGATCCAGGATACTGCGCAACATCAAGCTTTCGTGTGGGTCACTTTCGTCACTACCAGCGTGCAGTTCAATTGCACCACGCAGCTCTTCATCACTAATCCAGGGACTGATATCATCAGCAATCTTGATGCCTAATAATCGCAAAATTCCACGGGATATAAATTGAGCAGACTTTGTAAACGGGCTGAAAATAATTACAAAAAAATAGACCAGTGGAGCAAAAGTCAGGGACATTCTTTCAGCATAATTAATGGCGTAGGTTTTGGGGATGATCTCAGAGAAAATCACAACAATAATCGTCATCCCAATAGTTGCGTAGGCTACACCGCTTTCTCCAAACCATAGCACCAGAACGCCGGTGGCTATGGCAGAAGCAAAAATATTAAAAGCATTACTGCCAATCAGCATAGATCCAATTAAACCGTCACCATCTCGGCGCAGTTTATTGATAAGGCGTGCACGTTTATTGCCTTCTTTTTCCCATTGATGCATGCGGGATCTAGAGGCAGCAGTCAAAGCTGTCTCTGCCCCCGACAGAAAACCTGAGATCAAGACAAGTACAACAATTGAGGCTGAAGCCAGCCAAGCGGGAATATCCATGGTTTAATTTGTCATTCAAAAAAAGTGTCTATATAATCCGCAAAGTAAATATGTCTAAATAATAGACAGAATAAAAATACTTCGAAAGGAAAAAGCAACATGAATTTATCACTCTTGCGTCGAGGCTCTCCTGGAAAAGCAGTCCCCCTTCTGATCATTCTATTATTGGTTGCTATCGTTGGGGGATTGGTGTTTCTAACATCCTGGGATCCACCAGCACCTGCTGATCATGTTGTGAAAGACATGAAAATTAAAGATCTGACAAAGAAATAGCTGCATGCGTTTTTTTCTAGTTTTCCTTTTATGTTTGACGATGTCTTCTGTAGGGATGACCCAGCAGGGACCTCTCAGCTTGACCCAAGATCAAACTACCCAGCAGGGTAAACGTCCGTTTATTTCCCCCGTTCGGGTGGGGACACTGGAAGATATTACTTTTGACTCTGTTGGTATTCTGGATGTTGGGAATGGTGGCTTGACCCCTGATATTTGGCAGCAGACTGATTATGATTCCGTTACTTTGTTGTTGGAGCAAATGCCTACACGCATTGAATCACCTGCATTGCGCAGATTGGCAGTTCAAGTGCTGGCAACCAGTGCATCTGCACCGCAAAAGATAGATCAGCAATCTCCGTGGCTCGCCGTACTGCGCATTGAAAAGTTGTTGGAGATGGGAGAATTCGCAAAATTTAAGAAGATGCTGGAGGCTGTTCCAGCTACTATGAAAAACCCTAAAATTCTAAGACTCCAGTCTATTTCTGCATTATTAGATCAGGAATATGAAAAAGCCTGCATCATCATTGATAACGCCTTGCGCGCTGAATATGACGATATCTTTTGGCAAAAAGCAGATGTGTTTTGCCACTTACAGGATCGGGATACTGCAAAAGCACGGTTTAAACTTGGTTTGCTTGAAGAACAGGGTGTGGAGCTTCCTGCCACTTTTATGACCTTGGTAGAGATTATGAGTGGTGCTCCTGCTGCGCCAGATGCAAGTTTAAGGCAGTTTGGGTTTTTAGAATATTTTATGCTTAAGAATGCTAATGCCCAATTTAGCTTGAGCACATTGCAACCTGTATTGCAGGATGCTTCGCCGGGAATATGGAAACTGCTGGCAAGTACCGGCAATGTAGATGTGCAGGTTCGGGTGCGTGCCGCTCAGCTGGCAGAAAAATATGGTCTTTATTCTACTGATGAGTTGAAGGAACTTTATGAATCAGTGCTGATCAGCCCACAAAATTTGGCTGGAGCTTTAGACGCTATGGCGTTGGGCCAGGATATTTCTCCGTCCTATGCGGTGCTTTATCAAGCCCTGAAAAACCAGCGAGATCAAAAAGAGACACTGGAATTTATTCAAAAGGCTTTAAATGTTGGCAAACTAAACGGGGATTATAACCAGCTGGCACGTCTCTTTGCGGATGAAATCATAAAAATCATTCCTCAGCCAGAGCACGCATGGTTTGCTACTACAGCTATTCATGCACTTTATGCAGCAAACATGTCAGAAAGATCAGATGCCTGGCAGGCGATTTTAACGCAAACTGCTTTAGCAACCGGTATTTCGTCACCACCGTTACAGAATATCGTAAATCTTGAGAATTTATCTCAGCTCCAGGTAAATGGAGCTTTGGGCCAGCTTCCAGTAGAGAAGCTGGGGGATTTATATTTGTTGACTGGATACTCTGAATTTCTGGTAGATAAAAAGGTACGTGAAACCATGTTGGGGTATTCGCAGTTGCAACTTCCCGTAACTCCGTTGTTTCAGCAATTGAATGCTGCTGCGCGCAACTACAAGAAAGGGAAGACTATTCTACTGATTTTACAGCTTGTCAAGCAATCGGGTAATCGGACACATCCGGTGACGGAAAGTCAGATCATCAAGGCATCTTTGGCAGCGGACCTGAAAGACACTGCGGATACTTACCTTAAAGAAAGCATCCTGGATATTATGCAATGATTGATGCCTTTATTGAAATGCTGGTAGTTGAACGGGGGGCAAGTAAAGCCACAGTAGAAAATTACCGCAGGGTATTGAGGTATTTTCAAGATTTTCTAAAAGATAAAAAACTGGAATCTGTTACTGCACAGGATGTTCGTCAGTTTCTTGTGCATCGAATCAATAAGGGGATTGGTGCCAAAACCAATGCGATGAACCTGTCTGCTTTGCGCCAATTTTATGGGTATTTGTCTCAGGAGAAAATCATACCAGAAGATCCAACTGCTATTGTGGAAAGCCCGCGGCTGGGTGTGCGTTTGCCCAAAATTATTACAGAAGAAGAAGTGGAAAAACTATTCGGCGCCCTTAATGCAACGGAAGGGAAAGAGGGTTTACGTCTGCGGGCGCTGCTGGAAATTATTTATGCTGCCGGTTTGCGGGTAAGTGAACTGGTTTCCTTACCAGTTTCAGCCCTTGCAAGGCAGCAGCCTGTTTTAACTGTGCGGGGTAAGGGCAATAAGGAAAGGCTTGTACCGTTAACATCTTCAGCCGTACAGTCGATCAAAGCTTATATGGAGGTGCGCGATCAGTTCATTCCTGGTGGAAAGTCATCCCCTTTTTTGTTTCCGTCTTCGGCAAAATCGGGACACCTAACCCGCCAGCGTTTTAACCAGTTACTGAATGATCTGGCCGTGCAGGCTTGCATTGATCCGCGTAAAATCTCTCCACATGTTTTACGCCATGCCTTTGCCACGCACTTATTAAATAACGGGGCAGATTTGCGCGCTGTGCAAAAAATGTTGGGTCATGCTGATATTTCTACGACAGAAATTTATACCCACGTCATGTCTGAACGCCTAAAATCTCTGGTTTTTGAACATCATCCTTTGACAGAAGGTTCCTAATTCAGGCCCACGCGGACGTTCGCAACGGCGTGGGCGGCAATGCCTTCTGACCGGCCAGTGAAGCCAAGGCCTTCTGATGTTGTGGCTTTCACACTAACCTGGTTAGGGAGAATTTCTAGAATATCAGCAATGCGGTCAGTCATTTTCTCGCAGTGTGGGGCAATCTTAGGTTTTTCACACACTAAGGTAATGTCCACGTTGATAATTTCTCCATGATTTTCGCGCACCCGGTTGGCTGCATATTCCAGGAACAGGGTAGAATCCATGTCTTTATATTTTTTATCAGTAGGTGGAAAATGCGATCCGATATCACCCAGAGCCATTGCGCCCAGAAGCGCATCCGTCAGGGCATGTAGCCCAACATCTGCATCGGAATGGCCTTTTAGTTTTTTATTATGCTTAATTTTGATGCCACACAGCATGACGTGGTCTCCGTCTTCAAAGGCATGCACATCATAGCCAAAGCCGGTGCGGGTTGTGGTTGTGGCGATCAGCATTTTATTGGCTCGAATTAAATCTTCCCTTGTGGTTATTTTTAGATTCTCAACATCTCCGTCCACCAGTGCAACAGGAATCTGCACGGCTTCACACACACTGGCATCATCGGTCAGATTCATATCCTGGCATTCAACATGGGCATTGAGGATTTCCTTGTACTTAAACCCTTGTGGGGTCTGGGCTTGCCATAATTCATGGCGGGTAACTGTGGGTTCTATCATCAGCTGTCGGGGTTTTTTGGCTTTTTTAAGGGTATCCACGGTCGGGATTGCTGGAATGGCCGCTACATTGGTGGTTAAACCTTCCAGTACATTGTTGATAACTTTTTGGGTAATCAGAGGCCTGGCAGCATCATGAATCAACACGTAAGATGGGCGGTAATCATTGAGAGCTTCCAGCCCCAAACGCACTGATTCCTGACGTTTTTCTCCACCAAAAATGGGGGTCAGCAGGCGGTCTTCTTCCAAAGATTTCGTCGCAGTTTGGTAATGGGCCATGTCTTCTGGGCGGATCACAACTTGTACCGCAGAAATTTCATCGCACGTAAGAAAGGCAGCAATACAATGCTCCAGCACAGTCTTACCCTGCAGCATGTGGTAGACTTTTGGCAGGGCATCACTAAAGCGTTCTCCACTTCCACCAGCCACAATTAAAGCGATTGTATTTTTTAGAATTTGACCCTCTCCCTTTTTTAAGAATAATATGACAAGTACAACAACCGGATTGAGGGACAGTATGACAAGAATTTTATCAAGAACAAAGTGGTTTTCTCTAACACTTGCTGCTGTGTTTATGTTTTCCAGCCAGTCCATTGCGCAGGAAAAGCATCTACAAGAGCCTGATTTCAGCCTTCCAGAGGTCACTGTTCAACAAGCCGCACCAGCTGTGGCGGTATCCCCTTCACAGCCGATGGAAATGCAATCCAAAGTGTCTTACCCGGTTTCACGTCAGCAAAATTATGAGCAGAACTTAATTCGTTTTACCAAGTGGGATTTAAATGCTGACAACCGCTTATCCCTAAATGAGTATATGCGCGGATCCATGCCGGTTAATCGCACGCGTTTTTCGCGTGAGCAAGTCGCAAAGCTGGACCAATTGGTAACGCGGGCTTTTGATCTGTTGGATGGAGATCAGGATAAAATTGTCACCAAGGCTGAGTACGATCAATACCATGACATGCGTTTTTCTGAGATTGATATGGACCAGGACAATTTGATTACGGCTGAAGAAGTTACCGCCGATGAGACTCGCCTTCGGAATCTGTGGGAAGCAGAGCAGCGCCAAACGCAATAAATTCTCTTGACAATTTTCTCTGGCGGAAGTATCCCATAAAGAAAATATGACTAGGTTGGAGTATATTTTATGGCGTGTTTAAATCCAGATCAATTATCAAAACTTGTTCTTCTTGGTGTGGGAGCGCTTTCGGCAGCTGATAGAACACCAGATGATGAAGAAGCAGAAGAACATTGTGACGGATGTAGTAGATGCCGAATAGCAGTTGAGGAAATGGCTAAGGCTACTGGTGATTCCTCCGAGTGGGATGAGGCGGGTAAGAGGAGTTTGTTAGAGGAACTTTTTCTGCCGGGAAGAGGAGAACTGCAACAACAGGATTTGTCAGGTGAAAAGCTTGCTGCACTTCGTAGAAGGATTAGAGGCAATGTGCGCAAGGAACTTGGCCTTGGTAAGTACAGTAATGGTAGGAATTAATTACTCCACTTCACACCAGACAGGCGTGTGATCTGAAGGTTTTTCCCATCCGCGCGGTGTTTTATCAATTCCAGCAGATTTAAGTTTGTCTGTGGCTTGTGGATTGGCCAACAGGTGATCAATGCGCAACCCCTGATCTTTTGCCCAGGACCCTTCCCGATAATCCCACCAACTATAAAGATGGGCAGAAGGTTCAAAGATACGTAGTACATCTGCGTAGCCTAAATTTGTCAATGTGTGTAATGCCTGGCGTTCTGGCCGTGAAAACAGCACGCGTTTTCTGTATTTTGCCGGGTCGTAAACATCTTTGTCATCGAAAGCAACGTTATAATCTCCGCCCACAATAAAAGGTGTATCTTCACCCATGCGGGATCGCAGGTGTTTATGCAGGGCATCATAGAATCTAAGCTTGTAGTCAAATTTGTCAGAGCCAACTTCTGACCCATTGGGAACATAAACGCTTGCTACACGAAAGACACCATCGATGGTTGCTTCAATATATCGACATTGTTCATCCTCAAAGTCAGGGAGGCTGGTGTGGTTCTCTACAATATTGCCGCGCGCAATAATGGCGACTCCATTATAGGACTTTTGCCCGTGAGCAATCATGTTGTAGCCTTCAGCTTCAATTTCCAGGCTCGGAAAGTTGTCATTGGTACATTTTGTTTCCTGAAGCAAAACCACATCAGGTTTGAAGTCTGCTTGCCACTTTAAGAAATGGTCCAGGCGGGATCTGATAGAATTTACATTCCAGGTCGCAATTTTCATGATTCTGATGGGGTTGCTTCGCTAATTCCCTGACGGTTGAGCTTGGTTGCCAACAGTAAGGGAGACGCAACGAAGATAGAGGAATATGTTCCCACCACAATTCCAAAAATCATTGCCAGGCTGAATCCGGCAATTACTTCTCCACCTAAAAAGTAGAGGGAGAACAGGGCAATCAAGGTGGTCAAGCTGGTTAGAATAGTTCGTGATAACGTCTTGTTGATGGCAAGATTTAGAACGTCCTTAAGCTCCATTTTCTTGTATTTACGAATTTCTTCGCGCACCCGGTCATAGACAATCACCGTATCATTGATGGAATACCCCGCAATAGTAAGGATAGCCGCAACAGTGGAAAGATTGAAATCCATTTGTAGAAATGAAAAAAAGCCCAACGTTAAAATTACGTCATGGGTCAGGGCAACAACGGCTCCTACACCAAATTGCCATTCAAAGCGGAACCAGACGTAAATCAAAATTGCTAACAAAGAAAAGACAACGGCTTCAACCCCGGCAGTAA
>JANQSM010000058.1 GCA_028284025.1 Alphaproteobacteria bacterium
TTGATTCAATAATTGGTTTGGCGTTGTGAGCCTCCAGTTTGGCTGCTTTTGGATCTTTAGGAAGTGGTTTGTCCAGGATGGTAAGTTTGGTTTCAAAAGATTCTGTCACTGTTTCCACGGATTCAAATTTAGCCAGGGGAACTTCTAACTCCAGGTCTTGGCGGGCTTTTTCAAATGCGCTTTTGCAGCCAATCACAAAAAAAGGTGGTAAAGAATTTTCATTTCTCTGGAGCCAGGCCTTTAAGGTAATTTCAAAAGCTACCCCGGCTGGTTCCCCCATCGTTAAGGCCAGCGGTTTGCTTGGGAATAAAGACATAGTATTGATCTAGCTGTTAGCTTCCGGTGTAATACGGATATCAATGATGGCATCCCTGCGTAGATCATTAGCGTACTTGCGCGCTACCTGAGATAACCGTTGCTGGCGCAAGGTGTATTTAATCTTGGCGCGGGAAGGGAGTGTATCCTCATTGACTTCACGTATCCGCTTATCCAATGCCAGTATAATCAGATAGCCTGTATCAATACGTACAGGTTTTGAGATGTGATTGGGGGGGAGCATGGTAAGAATTTCTCGTTCCTGTTCTTCCAGCTCAGTTTCGCGGATCCAGTTAATTTTACCGCCATCTGCCGCAGAGGGCCGCTCAGAGAATGATTTGGAAAGCTTTTGAAAATCAGCACCACTTTGCAACTGATCAAAAAGTTCCTGTGCTGAATTTTTGACACGTTCTTCCTGTTGGGGATTCTCAACATTTAAAAAGATTTCAGCATATCGGTATTCTGTTGTGGTTTCTTGAGATTGTAAATCATTTAGAATTTCATCCACTTGGGTATCATCCACAGTTAATAAAGGTCCTGCTTTAGCGCGCACCAGCTGACGCCATACGACCTGTGATCTAATTTGTTGGCGCAAGGAATTAAAGTTCAGGCCATTCTCACGCATTGAACTTTCCAGATTGCCAGCCTCAATACCATTCTGTTGTTCAATTTGACTATAAGCACCTTGCAAATCTTCTTCCGTTACTGTCAGTTCAAGGCGTTCAGCTTCCTGTAATTGTAATTTTTCGTTAATCAGACTTTGTAAAACCTGAGGAACCAAGCGTGCTCTTACTTCTGGGGTATTTTCCAGTTTTGAAGATACAATAATCAAATCCATGCGTTTCACAAGGTCGTAGGCAGAAATGGCTTCATCATTTACGACAGCGACAATTCCCTGGGCACTGCTCATATCTGCATGGGCGTGTGTTATGGGCACCATAAGGCCAAAGCATAAGAAAGTCAGCAACAGGAAGTTTTTGAGCCAAAGCATATTTTATTCCTTAAATCCTTCCCCACCTAAATAACGCAAGCCAAATGTGATTGCGAATGTATTAGAGGGTTCTGTTTCTCCATCATCAGTGAAGTCACGTGTAAACGAGAAAGCAATTCTAAAACATTCATCCAGATATTCAAGACCTATCCCGGCATTTCGTGTACTATCTGCTTTCAAGTCACGTCGCACGCGGTTAATAAGAGACCAGTAATCTGTCAAACGAGTGCGTAAAGAAGCGGTCACTTCCTCTCGATCATCAATTTCGGATAGATTAGCGGTATCATCAATCGAAATATAATCCAGATTCAAATTAAAGCGGCTAAAGGTGCTGTTAAGGGACAATTCATTTCTGGGAAAGTCTCCAGATTCAGGATTTGCACGGAAACGATACACGATATCGTAGTTATTGTCTGAAACGATCTCAGCCTTTCCAACCAGATCAGATTCGTTATCTTCCAGACCACTCCCTTGTGCATAGATATCATCCTCTTTTAGGCGGTAGCTTTGCCCAATAAAGAATGTCGCGTCAATACCATCTGTCACAAAGTGACCCAGCTTAATGCCGTAGTCAACGCGCTGACCGGTAGTGACCCGGTCAACACCGGGAAAGCGATTGGTAGAAAACAGGTTGGTTTCATCAAATTCAAACGCCTGCGAATCCTCGTTGGGAATAATATCATTATTGGCGGCATTGGGGGCTGCCACAAAAGCCGCAATTGGTTCAATCAACTGGTTTGAGCCAACTCCCTGGCGCACAAATGGCCAGCGCCATGTGGCAGATGCGACCGGCAGAATACGGGACTCAAATCCATCTATATTTTGAGCACTTGCATTAAGAGGATTTGGTGTATCGTTTAGATGATAAAGATCTCCTCGCAAAGATGCATCCAGATCTACCACCTGTCCCCAAGCTCCATAAAGAGGCAGGGAATAGCTGGCTTCTAAAGAAGTGCGCCGGCTGTCAGTGCCACGATCCCGTTCCAGGTTGATAGATTCAAAACTATAATTAAACCGGCCCAGCAAATTTCTGTAATTGTCTACTTGATGATATTCAATCTGGGGCAGTACTTGCAGCGTATCTTCATCCTTGTCATCTGGGCGCAATCCCTGGAAATAATAGGCACGAATTGCACCGTAATCGGTGTCATCAAAATACTCTGCTTGACCGGTGCTGGTAACAATATCGTCACCACTGAATTCATAACGGCGTAAATATGTTTTGTCGCTGGCTCTGCGAATATGAAAACTGGTGCGCCATTTTTCACTTAAGTCAAATTCTCCCTCGGAATTGATGTGCCAGCGGGTTTTTTCGCGTTTTTCGTTGGCATTAACCCGTTTGTCAACGCGTCCCCCACTTCCTGCCAGGCGAATTTTACCATTAGGAAGGTTCTGGCGAAACTCGGCAAAGGTGATGACACCGTCTTTACTAAAATACATTGGTTCGACCAGAAGGTCTTTATGGTTATCAATCTCGTAATAATACGGAGCAGTCAGCATGGTTCCGCGGCTGCCGGAGGTTCCGTAACTGGGCGTTAAAAAGCCGCTACGGCGTTTTACAGTTGGGTCCGGGTGGCTGAAATAAGGAGTATATAATACCGGTACATCCAAAAATTCCAGCCAGGCGTTTCGATAAATAACGTCCTTCTTTTCCTCATCATGGGTGATTTTTTCAGCTTTTAGCTTCCAGATCAGATTCTTGTCACCCTTAAAATCTTCACATACTTTACAGGGTGAAAAAACTGCGCCACGCAAGACTTTTTTGTTGCCATCTACCCGCACAGCTTCCTTAGCGGCAAAACGGGATCCATCCTTCATTGTAATTTTAAGTTGATCAATGAATCCTTTTTTCAGGTCTTCTTGGAGCTCAATATAGTCAGTATAAATAGTTTCTCCGCTAGGCATCAACATTTGCACATCCCCAATTGCCATTACGCGGTCTGCTGTCAGATCGTACTGGATCGTATCGGCAATAATGATGTATCCATCCTGTTCAATTTCTACATCTCCGTAGGCCGTAATAACCTGGGCCTGCTCATCAAATGTCAGTTGGTCGGCAACAAATTCATACGGGTTGTCTCCTCCAAAAGAAGGTTGAGCCTGGGCGGGAGCTGCGGACCATAGAAGCAAAACTGCAAAAATAAATAAGTAACGGATCATTTTAGCCATCCTCCATATGAAGAAGAAAGGCTACACCAAAAAGAATAGCAATAACCGAAGGTGTCCAGGCTGCCATCATAATAGGAATGCGTGCAGACATCCCAAGAGCAGTGACAATATCATTTACAAAAAACAGGATAAAACCGGCGGCAATTCCACCGGTCAACATGGTCAGGGTTTGTCCTTTACGCGGAGGCTGTAAAGAACAGGATGCGCTGATCAAAACCATAGCACATAATAAAACCGGCAAGGCAATCAAGCTGTTAAGGTGTAATTTGTGGCGAATTGCTGAAAAACCGGCTTTTTCAAGTACAGCAATAAATTTTGGCAATTCCCAGAAAGAAAGAGTTTCCGGCGTAGAGAAGCTGTTCAGGATATTTTCTCGCGTCAAATTTGTAGGGACACTATATTTCTCATAATATTGAGGCTTTGATTTTAAGTCACTGGCCCAGGCCTCTTTTAGCTGCCAGAACCCTTCTTCCAGCTTTGCATGGCTGGCATCAATGCGGGCGATAAACTTGTCATTCTCTTGAAACTGGAAAATAGTGACTTCCTGTAAGGTCAAATCTTTTTGAGATAGGCGGGTGGCATTAATAACCGACTGGGTATCTCCAATTGCCTGGCGCAACCAGACACCATCTTCAATAATGGCGATTTGGCTTTCCTGACCACTTAAAAAGCGAGACTCCATAGTTTCATATTTTGATAAAAACGTTGAAGCAAGCGGGTTAAACAGGGTGAGCATAATAATTCCTAGAATAAATGCTACCACCATAGTAGGCAGCATAAATTGCCATACCGAAATGCCAGATGAGCGTGCTACAATGAGTTCCTGGCTGCGCGTTAGTTTTGTAAATGTGATCATGCCGCCGAACAATACCGCAAAAGGAAACATGATTTCAACCATATTTGGCAATTTTAACAGACTCATGTTCAGTAGAACTTCAAAAGTTGCATCTGGCTTGTTGGACGCGCGCCTTAGTAATTCCACCATATCAAACAGTAAAATGATAAAAGAGAGGCTTACCACTGTAATTGCCAGCCAGTACAAAAAATTACGGCCGATGTAAACAGATAAAGTGGATGAAAGGCGCATGCTTGTTTGCTCTCCGATATATTAATTGTAAGCCCGGGTCTTGATTTGTTTCTTAAACCAGCGTTTTAGCCGGGACACAAGGCGCTTTTTGTCTCCATGAGTGACCAAAAGATATACGTAAAAAGCCGTTGGGACAAGCCAAAGAATATACATCAATGGAATCAAGGCGTTATTCTTGCTGCTTAAGTTCATCATGCCCAAAGCCAACGCTTGCCACACAATTATGATGCTGGTACATATAGTAATTCGTTTGGCCTGCCCTCGGC
>JANQSM010000075.1 GCA_028284025.1 Alphaproteobacteria bacterium
AGATTTTCCCTTTAATTGGAAGAATCGCCTGATATTTCCGGTTGCGGGCATTGCGTGCTGTACCTCCGGCAGATTCCCCCTCAACAATAAAAAGCTCGCACAGTGCTGGGTCCCGTTCCTGGCAATCCGCCAATTTTCCCGGCAGATTAGAGACATCAAGCGCCCCCTTGCGGCGGGTAAGTTCCCGGGCCTTGCGGGCAGCCTCGCGCGCTGCTGCTGCTTCATAGGCTTTAGAAACAATCTTTTTGGCATCATTGGGGTTTTCTTCAAACCACTGAGTCAGCTTGGCATTTACAATGCTTTCCACCACAGGACGTACTTCAGAAGACACAAGCTTGTCCTTGGTCTGGGATGAAAATTTAGGGTCAGGTACTTTAACCGACAGCACACACGTCAACCCTTCGCGAATATCATCTCCGGTAAGGTTCACCTTTTCTTTTTTACCCAAACCAATTGCATTGGCATAGGAATTGACTGTACGGGTTAAGGCCCCCCGAAATCCGGCCAGGTGCGTTCCCCCATCGCGCTGCGGAATATTATTAGTAAAACACAGCATGGTTTCATGGTAGCTGTCCGTCCATTCCAATGCGACTTCCGCCACGATATTTTCTTCTTCCCCTGCCACGGCAATGGGCGGTTTATGCAATGGATTTTTACTGCGATCCAGGTATTTGACAAACTCGGTCAAACCACCTTCATAATGCATGGTAACTTCGTGCGGTTCTTCTGCACGTTTATCAGTCAATTGAATGGTGACACCAGAATTCAGGAATGCCAGTTCCCGAAAGCGGTTTTCCAGACGCTCAAAATTAAATTCGGTTTGAGTAAAAGTTTTATCCGATGGCAGAAAATTGACCTGCGTTCCTTTCTTGCCGTCTGCATCTCCTACAATTTCCAGATCTTTTTCCGCGTCTCCGTGATGAAACCGCATAAAATGGGTTTTACCATCGCGCCAGATTGTCAGATCCAACCGCTCTGACAAAGCATTCACAACCGAGACACCAACCCCGTGCAATCCCCCGGAAACCTTATAGGAATTTTTGTCAAATTTACCCCCGGCATGCAATTGGGTCATAATGACTTGCGCGGCTGAAACCCCTTCTTCGTGCATGGCAACAGGAATCCCGCGCCCATTATCAGAAACCGTCACCGATCCGTCAGCTTCCAGTGCAATATATACTGTGTCACAATGCCCGGCCAAAGCTTCATCAATGGCATTGTCCACCACCTCATAAACCATATGGTGCAGACCTGAACCATCATCCGTATCACCGATATACATGCCGGGGCGCTTGCGCACCGCTTCCAGTCCTTTTAAAACTTTAATCGACTCGGCGCCATAATCGGCATTCTGAGGGACAGTATTTTCGGCCATAGACATTATAATTCCTGTATTGATCCTGACTTTACTTCAAAAAACGTGGCGTGATCCAGAAGTGGTAAAAACAAATCCTTATCTGTTCCTGTCATCCAGGTTTGGCTGTTAAACGTACAGATTTCTGTAAATAAACTTGCCCTGCGTTCTTCATCTAAGTGGGCGGCGATTTCATCCAGTAACAGGATGGGTCCGACCTCATTCATTTTAGCCAAAACCCTAGCGTTTGCAAGGATAATAGCAACTAAAAGCGCCTTTTGTTCACCCGTTGAACATAAATTTGCAGGCATTTTTTTTGCCCGGTGTTCCACCGCCAGATCATGCCGGTGTATGCC
Organism: Alphaproteobacteria bacterium; assembly: GCA_028284025.1. Classification (GTDB taxonomy): domain Bacteria; phylum Pseudomonadota; class Alphaproteobacteria; order JANQSM01; family JANQSM01; genus JANQSM01. The sequence continues at coordinate 1,711 of JANQSM010000075.1, forward strand.
AAATGTGGTGATCCCCGATTGTCCATCCAAAGCACGGTTTTCAGCCAATTTTTGACGATATAAATTTACTTCCTGGTAAAGAGGCTGAGAATCAATCGCTTCTTCCTGCTTATCAACCAGCTT
>JANQSM010000079.1 GCA_028284025.1 Alphaproteobacteria bacterium
AGAAAAACGTGAACAGCTGTTAGGAAAGCAAAAAGATCCCCTTCAACTGGATTCTAATGTTCCGGAATACCAGCACGCCTTGGTGAATTATTTTCAATTACAAAAGTCAAAACATGGTCGACGCATCCGTATGAAGTTAGCGACAGCTGGTTGGCGGTCCCAGGATGCCGTGATCCGTTATCTTTTCTTCAAAGCGTGCTTGCCGCTTATTTTTGGAGCATTAGGGATTCTCTATATTTATGTACTAGAATTCATCCAGCTTTCTGACATGGGCAAAATGCTAGCCTCTATGGGTTGCGTTCTGTTTGGATATTATGGCCCGGATCTTTATATAAAAAATGCAGCAGAAAAACGCCGCAAGGCACTCACTCTGGCCCTGCCCGATACGCTGGATCTAATGGTGATTTGTGCTGAAGCCGGACTCAGCCCGGATGCTACTCTGGAAAAAATTTCTCATGAAATCTCTATGGCGCACCCACAAATGGCAGAAGAACTGCGATTAACGGCTGTAGAATGCAGTGTCCTACCCAACCGTAAGGAAGCTTTGGAAAACTTCAAGAACCGGGTAAATTTTAAAGAAATTACCGCCCTGGTGAACGCATTAATTCAGACAGAAAAATACGGAACGCCCCTGGCGCAGGCCATGCGCGTTTTATCAGCAGAATTTAGAAACGAACGCATGATGCGTGCCGAAGAAAAAGCTGCGCGCCTACCTGCTTTGCTGACTGCCCCAATGATTATTTTCATTCTACCACCACTATTTATTGTACTGGTGGGGCCGGGCATTTTGCGCATGGTAGACTCGTTAGGAAGTATAGGAGGATGAGGAAATGTCAGTCTTTGTCCCCGCTGTACAGTTCTTTGACAATGTCAACACTGCCTTTCATTGCCCGCAGTTTACGGTAAAATGCCAAGGTACTGTCAATGACCGGTTCAGCAAAATCCTTTGCCAAAACTTTGCGTGCTTCCACTTCATTGGCCGCCAAGCCATAAATCAAAGCAAGGTTTTTACGCTCCCGCAACCGGGCACCAGGGTGGGCAGCAACTTCCTGCATCGTTTCAATGGCCTTGTCAAAATTCTTCGCCAGAGCATAGGAAATTGCCAGGTTATTTTTCATTACCATGTCATCCGCTTCCATTCGCAACCCCTTCTTGTAGGTTGCCTGAGCTTTCTGGTGCTGCCCGATCATGTCATACGCCACACCAAGGGAGCTGTAAGTCCGCGGTTCTTTTTTGATTTTCAAAACCCGCTCCAATTGCAAGGCAGCGCGTTCCGGATTCCCCTGTGCGATCAGCACATTTCCATACCCCCGCAAGGCAACCGTATTTTCAGGCTCCAGCAAAATTGCGCGTTCATATGCCTTAATAGCATCATCGTGCTTACCGCGGCGGCGCAGGATTTCTCCCAGACCAATCAGCGGCTGGGCGTAGTCAGAATCAAGCTCATGGGCACGCGTGTAAAGCCCCAGTGCCATATCGTATTTGCTACTCTCTTCTGCACGTTCTGCCATACGAACAAGTTTTTGAGCTTCTGGGCTCGCAGGTTTTGTGGAAGGGGCACCAGCGCAACTGGCAATCAAAAAGCAAGCAATGACAATTATAATTTTTTTCATAGGCCTTATTATAGACATATTGGAGCAAGAATAAATGCCCAAACTTAAATCATTCATAAATCATACCTCAGGCGCCAGTGTGGTAGAGTTTTCTTTTATCATGCCAGTCATGTTACTGGTCTTGGTCGGATTGATAGAAATAATTTTTGCTTTTGCACTCAATACCCTGATTGAGGGAGGGTTACGTGAATCAGCCAGATACGGGGTTACCGGCGCAGGATCTCAGTTAGAACGTCAAACACAAATTATGAATATCGTCAGCCGTCATACTTTGGGCTTTGTCACAGAAGAAACTGCCGAGATTGAAATGCTAATTTACCCAGACTTTGAATCTATTGCTCGATTTGAACCTTATGATGATACAGCGCCAGTCAACGGACAATTTGATATAGGGGAAGATTATGATGATGTGAATGGCAACGGCCAGTGGGATGAGGATATGGGCGTACAAGGCGTAGGGCAAGGCAATGATATTCTTCTTTATAAAATTAAATATGACTGGCCCATGCTAACCAGCTTTTTTGCTGGAATCATTGGTGAGGAAATCAACATGGAGGTCGCACTCGCCGTGCGCAATGAGCCATTTTAGGAAATAGCACATGAGGAAAATGTTTAAAAAATTTGTGCGTCAGGAAAAAGGCAGCATGTTTGCAGAAATTGCTTTTGCCTTACCCATGTTAGTGATGGTTTTGTTCGGTACCGTTGAAATGTCACGCTATGTGCTGGTAAATATGAAAGTGGACCGAGTCGCCAATACCATGGCCGATTTGGTCAGCCGCGCGCCACAAATTACCCAAACTGATGTGAATGATTATTTTTTTGCTGTGGAGCACGTGTTACGTCCTTTTAAAATGGAAGAAGATGGTACGGTAATTATTTCTTCTATCACCGGAGAAGACAGTACAAATGCTCGCATCCAGTGGCAACGCCAGGGAGCAGGAACATTGGCAGCTTCAAGCCACATTGGGCAGGATGGGCAATTGGCCACTCTGCCAGGTGATTTTACTTTAAAGCAAGGTGAGAATGTAATTTTGGTAGAAGTCTATTATAACTTTGAACCCTTCGTTGCCGGGGATATCCGCGCAGCTACACAAATTTATCGCCATGCCGTCTTCCGCCCGCGGATCAACAACTTGCAAGTGGTGAATTAATCAGTCTCAGATGAAGATTCTTGTTTCTTCGCCTTGTGACGGGTATAAACCCCGGCACCGATTAGAGCAGGCACAGCCACTACACAAAGTGGACACGTCGCACCTACTGCTAATGTGGAAACAGTAGAAAACGCCCCAAGCCCTACACCGGCACCTAAATAGAGGTTTCCCTCTTTTCTAAGCTCTGAAGCTTTTGAGCATTTTTCCTGGTTCTGTTTTTGTTTTTTGGTTTTTTTCATTTTTGTATCCTATTGTATGTAAATAATTTTTTTACATACATGCCATATTTTATCTATCGCAATATATTATACGCATTACCTTTCCCTATTTCGGAAAAAATAAGATAAAAGTTACAAATTAATTTTAAAAAGAAATGTAGAGTTACAGGTGGTTTGCAGGTTTTGTACACCCATAAGTTACCGGATTGGAAATTTTTCTGTTGACAGTATACGGATAAGTAATTATAAATCTTGTACAACTAATGATAAGTAACTTTTGGAACACTTTCGAGTAACTTGAGGTATGAGGCAGGTTATGAAAAGGAAATACACGCCATCACAATTGCGTGCGGCTGACTTACGTAGATACGCACAGATTTGCATCATTGCCGGAGCTGGAAATTCTCTGGGGCGTGCTTTCATTTCCTATTATAGCAAACGCCCCGATACATTCTGTATTGCCCTTGTTCAAAAAGCTCCGCCTACGGATGACCGTGAAAATGTACACTATATTGAAGCCAACCTTGCACTGGACAGCAATATTGACTTGATTACCCAACGTTTAAAAAGATTTCTGCCTGAAGACTTGGGAGGTCGGCGCATAAAACTTGTCTATGCCATTGGTCCGTTTAAGTTTGATGATACGCCCCTCCCCCCTTTTTCTTTAGATGCAGCAGATATTCCATCCAATCTAAGACATGACAAAATTTACAGATTAAATTTTCTGGCATGCAGTGACTTGATTCGCGCAGTCATAAGTGTGATTGAGCGTAAGTCCGGACAGGGATCCAATAGCCGGGCCAACCTGGCTGTTACCGGATTTGCCCCACTGCAAGAAGATACAGGACATGAAAATCTGTTTCCAACGTATATGTTGGCAAAAAGAACGCTGCGCTCTCACCTACGGGCCCTTGGCCAAAGCCAGACATCCCAGAAGGTGCGATTAGGTACGTTAATGGTTAATGCAAGCTTCCTTCACATTCATGATGAAGAAGCCGTTGCAGATTTTAATGCGGATGAGCGCAGCGCCGATTTCCGTGCTATGAGCAAAATTGCACGTTATACAATTCCTGTTCTGGAAGCTTTACATGAAACCGGGTTTGAACAGCTTCATATTATAGAGCCTACAAGCCAGTCTTCAATTACCCCAGGGGAAACTACCCACCAAGGGGGGCGTACCAATCTTCAAGATTATGGTCACCATTCTTTTAGTTTCTCTCCGGCAATTCACACGATCAGAGATCACTCTACCACACAGCGTATCCAGCGTATGATTGCAAAATTCGGTATAGGGTGGGAAACTTCTGTCATGCACCGGGGAACAGCAGAAATGCACCGCGCGGTCTATGGCAGGAATTAGACCAAACCAGGTTAAGTTAAGCTGCTGCAGCCTTCACAAATGCTTCAAATAATTTACGGTCTATCTGATTGATCCCAAAATCCGGATCAACATAAAATTCCGGATGCCATTGTACTCCCATACAAAACTTTTTACCGGGAACTTCAATCGCCTCCACGATGCCATCATGCGCACGCCCTGAAACAATATAATCACCATCATCGCGAACTGCCTGGTGATGTACGCTATTGATCTCAGCAACGTTAGCGCCAATTATTTGGTGAAGCAAAGTGCCTTCTTCCACTTTTAAATCATGCTTTGAGGTTGTTGCGGGTTTTTGCCAGTGATTATGATCCGTTGAAGTTTGGTCAACGATATCTTGAATAATTCCTCCGCCACGGGCAACGGCCAAGTGTTGCATGCCCATACAGACTCCTAATACAGGCTTATCTAACTCAACGGCTTTTTTAATTAAATCAATCTCAAAAGCACTCCGTTCAGTATGAACCTTTTTTACCGTAGGATGTAACTCTTCGCCGAAAAAATCCGGGTCAATATCATCTCCCCCCGGAAAAACAAACCCATCAAATGTTTCCAGAATAAAATCCAGGCGCTCTCTGTCGTGAGGAAAGCCCAAAGCATCTCCTCCGGCTTCATACACCGCCTGAAAATAATGCCGCCGTACAGCAAAATACGGGAAATCTGCGAAGCATCCTGTTTCCTGGCTATCCAGAGCAATACCAATAAGGGGACGTTTTCCTGACATACACTAATATTATATCACTAAATGATTCAGACAAACGCAAAAAAGAAAAACGGGAAGGCTATAAAAACCTTCCCGTCTATTATATGTGTCTAAAGGGCCTTAGTTACTGCGTCAGAGCGGCAACAAGTTGATCTGCACTCAACTCAATTCCTGCCAGGTTAACGTTACCAAAGAAATACCCTTTATTGTAAGCCGGCTGAGTCATCTTAGCCGCTTCAATCGGTGTTGTAGGTTCAAGAATTTCCAATTCATCTTCTTCATCCTCAGCTTCAGAGATTGTCTGAGCTAAAGCATCCGGGATAATTGGACCATTAGGGCCAAACACAAAGTTGATGAATGCATTGTTCGTTGATGTAGCCGTCACGCGGTCAACTGTCACATCAACATTACCTAACAGGGCCAGCTGAATTGCACGGTTGATAACAACCGGGTTGGCAACTGTTCCAATACCGTTAGCAACCAGGGTGATATCAAAGTCATCGCCTGTTGCGGTGATACCGTTTGTCAGCCCAGGCTCATCATTAATAGAGCCATCCAGGTTTGTAATCGTGAAGTCGTTGGAAATAATAACCTGACCGTTCTCCAACAACACGTCGCGGTTACCGTTTTCAGTGAAGCTGAAAATAGTTCCTTGCGTTGTTGTGTTAACTTGCTGGAAGGTTGTCAAGCCACTGGCAACATCCAGTGCCACAACATCACCCAGGTTATCGAACGCGATAGTGCCGTTACCGTTACCAGACGTAAAGTTCATGGCTTCAAATGGCGCCACAATGACATTCGCATATACGTTAGTTCCACCATCCGTACCAAAGTAGTTAAACTCTGCATTCAGGTGCTGGTTGCGGATTGTAATATCCTGCGCTGCTGTCCCGAATGTACCGGCAGTGACATAATAATCGCTCCAGGTTAGCGTGTTCATCAGGTTAGTGGTACTGATGATGCTACCATCTCCGGCATTCAGGATGAAGTCACCAAAGCCATTCATGAATGCGAAGTGACCTAATTCAAACTGTGAGGTCCCAAGACCATTGGTCGTAACAGATGTTGATCCATCATCCATGTTCACAATTGCACCTGCTGTGTTGTCAGCAATGCGAATGTCGTCAGCTACAATATCGACGATCGTACCGAAACCACCAAGGTAGGTGCCACCACCCAGAATCGCTGTCGTGTCAGATGCTGCGATTGATAGGTCATTCACCAAATTGATGAAAATGTTGCGGTTTGATGCTAACTGAGAACCAAACTGGAATTCCAGGTCATGAGCATCTACAAATGCATCTCCACCACCAAATGTACTGGCTTGTGCCCCTGTCATAAAGCTCACCAGATTACCGGCATCAATATCAATGATATTCGCCTTGAAATTTGACATATCTGCAAACGTCACATTGTTGCCAGCAATTGCGGCAAATGTACCACCTGCATCCAGATCAACAAGATCACCAAAGTGAACGTTATTTCCGGCATCCCATGTGCTGTTTGCTGCTGACAGAATACGTGTCAGAGAATCAACATGAATATTTTCAACAACATCAACACTGATTGATCCGTTTGCCGCAGAGATTAAACCGTTCTTCCCGAAGTAGAACCCGTCTCCGCCATTAGCGATCAGCTCAATGTTTCCAAGGTCGGCAACCAGTCGCCCGAAATCTCCGATTTCAATCTCACCAGGAACGGTCATAAAGATATTGCCGTTCAAAGCATGAGCACCGAAGAAGTTTCCAGCGTAAATATTGTTAAACGTATCAATAAAGATAGATCCGTGTGCCCCCAAGAAGACATTGTCTCCGGCTAGCAAGCTGTTACCTGCCAACAGAATCAAGTGTGAGTCAGAAACTACCTTGTTGAAGCCATCCATAATGATGTTGTTGTAAGCAATCATCTTCCCGATGCCTGCAACTGTTCTTAAAGATGCATCAAAGCCAAGGTGAATATCCCGTAGTGCTGTTAGCAAGAACGAATCTGCCTGAGCATCTGCAAAATCCAGGAAGTGAATATTGTTGTCAGCCCAAACTGTCAGAGCACCGCGAGCATCAAGGTCTGTCCGCTCACCAAATACAACATCATTTCCGGCCATCCAGGTACTATCCCCGTTAGAGAAAATACGTGCCAGGTTGCCGATATTAATGTCATTTGCAACATCTACATAAATATTTCCATTGCGCGCAATAATGCGACCAGATTCACCTGTGCTGAAACCACCGTTGGTTTGCACCGTAATGTCACCAAAGCGACTTACAAGACGGCCATTATTACCAATGTCTACATTGTTAGCGGCAAAGATATCAATATCACCTGTGATTGCTCTACCTGCAAAGTTGTTACCCATTACAATATCAAGGAATGAGTCAGCAAAGATTGACCCATTTGCTCTCCAGCGAACGTTATCACCACCAAAGATGTTGTGTGCGGCCAGAAGAATCAGATCACTCTCTGCTCTGATACGGCTGTCATCATTAAACATGATATTGTTCAGCGCCATAATGCGGCCAGAAGTTGTCACAGCTGACAGAGAGGCACCATTTCCGATAGTCACATCGTTCAGAGCATTGACTAGGTAAGCTCCTGCATCAACATCTGCTAAAGATCCAAAAGTAATGTCATTCCTAGCAAACATGCTTAACATGCCATTGGTTCTGAAACGTACATTGTCACCAATAAATATGTCATGGCCCGCATCCATAAAGCTAAAGTCGTTAGCCAGGATACGCGTGTTCATACCAATATTAATGTCATTTTCTACATCGATGGAAAGATTACCCACATCAACCAAGATGCGGCCATTTTCACCCATGCTGAAGCCACCGTTTGTGGTGATTGTTACATCACCGCCGCGGCTGATCACACGGTTGTTATATCCGCCAAGGTCAATATCATTAGCGGCTGTCATGAAGACATCTCCGTTGATCGCGCGAACGATAAAGCGCTCACCGGAAGAAGTAATGTTAAAGAATGAATCAATAAAGACAGACCCATCTGCACGCAGATACACGTCATCGCCTGTGGCGTTAATGTTATAGCTAGACAGAATGATCAAATCATTTGATGCAAATACATGGTTATTGCCCAAGAAATTAATCTCGTCACCGGTTAACCGCCCTGTTCCATTTGTTGCGCGGAGTTTAGCGTTTTCTGCCAAAGTAACATTATGGTACAGCGCATTAACAAAGTAGCTTTCAGCGCGTAAGACATTGTGGAATACGCTATCCGCAGCCAGATCAAGGAAGATCGTTCCGTTCACAGCGCGCATACCATCCATCTGAACATCGCCACCGCGACGTCTTACTTCGGCACTTTCTCCAATTTCAATTGGATCACTGAAGTCAGCCTGTTCAATAAAGATTCCTTCAGAGTCGTTTCCAGTGAAAGCGCGTGCCGTCAAGTGTGCCACACTTCCGATATCAAAGAAGTTCAATGCTTGTCCAATTGATCTACCAGCCCGCATCATCAAAGACCCGTTAAGGACATTAACAATACCATTACCTGCGGTTAGAATGTCATTCCCGGCGAATAGCGCCAACGTGCCATCAGGGTTATATGAAAGATTCCCCTGAACAATCACATCATCACTGGCAGCAAACGTTACATTATCACCATTGGTAATCGTGAAATCATCTTTAATAGTAACATTGCCGTCTGCGGCGATTACTTCAAGATCAGCATTTTGAAGGAAGTTATTCAGGTCAGTCGTTGTAAGCTCAGTAACACCATTACCTTCTGTGTCCAATGCTTGCTGAACATTAACTGCATCAGATTCAACAGTTAGAAGACCATTTTCACCAATAAATCCGCCTGCAAGATTAATGTTGGCACCAGACAACATTACTTCTTCATCCCCACGGATGTAAACGTTTCCACCATTCCCGATCAGAGGGAAAGCACGTGCAGAAATTTCACCATCAACATCAACGGCACCGTCAGACTCAATTGTGACATTTCCGGCGTTCCAGCCAATCAAATTTCCATTCGCACGAATTTCACCGCTGACGCTGATTGTTCCTGCGTCAGATGCAAGAACAATGTCACCTTCCTGGTTCAAGAATGTGTTGGCAGCGATAACACCATCCATGTTAATAACCTGATCCAAAACTGCTGCTGCGGAAGATGCCTCTAGAACAACTTGACCTCCGTGAGCAATAATATCACCTGAGTTATGGATTTGGTGATCCATTGGTTGACCGTCCGGGCCAACTGCTGGTGGCGCTGACACCTGATTAGGCGTAGCAAAGTTGATTAATTTATCGCCGTAGAAATCCACCGTAAATGCTTCACCAGAAGCCAAAGTAACTTTACCCAGATTCGCTCTAATTGTTCCGCTGTTTTCAACACCCGGAGCAACCAACGCAACCAGACCACCCGTATTTGCTGTGATTTTACCCTGGTTAATAATCCCTCCGGGATTATCTGGCACAATGTTAAAATTAAAATTACCCGCCATAAAGTTGCTATTTTCAGTATCTATAGGCGAACCAATAAAGCTATTAACATTAATTTCAGCAGTAGACGTAAATAACATACCGTTACTATTAATAAGGAACAGGTTTCCGTTAGCGTCAATGCGTGCACGCACAACCGAAGCATTATTACCTACAACGCGTAGCAAGAAATTTGAATCAGAGTTCGGCTGGAAAATATTCATCTGATCACCAGCAGCCGTCATTTGAAAGTCATCCGCTTCCATAATCGCGCTCTGGGACACCTGGTTGATGTCTACCTGGTTAGGATTGACTTGCGTTGCCGTAGCCGATCCTGCAACTGTATTCGGATTTGTAAGGATAACCTCTGCATTTGCGACCCCTGCGGATAAAGCAACTGCACTTGCGGAAATAGCCAAAAGATTGAAAAATTTCTTACCTGCACTCGTTTTCATAACACACCTTTTTGTATTGGTTTTTAAAAATACTCAATTATTGGCTGAGTTATTACCATATAAAAATTTCATAATCAACCAAAAAATTAGAATTATTTAACAACCATGATCCATTTTCACTGAGCTTGCTTAAGGCCTTAGTCGTTCATTGTCGCCAAATAAAATAAACGTGTTGGACACCATACGCCGTTTCTGTACAAAATCAAGAAAAATCTTTAAAAAAGAAAATAAAATTTTGGGAATAAAACGATAAAAATGGAGAAGTGTTTGAGAACTTTCCATTATTTCAAGGCCATAGCGGCCCGAATTAAAATGGAAACTCTAGGTGATAAAAACTATACTGATTGTTTCTCTTTTAAATACTTTGTGGTTTTAACAAATTTCATTGCGATCGGTGCCAGCAAGGTATTTACAATCGACATTATAACGACCGCAGAAAACATATATTTTACAATGGGATCTGCAGAGTCATCAAACAGTCCCGCCTGGAAGGCAATTCCTGCGACAATAAGGTCCAGTGACCCTTTCGCCGTCAACCCTATCCCTATCAGAAAAGATTGCCGTGTACTGGCTCCTAAATATTTTGCAGACAACCCCCCTCCGATCACCTTGCTGGCGATGGAACATATCAACAGGGCAAGGATAAAGAATGGAATGTTCATCAAAGCTTCCATGCTAAGTTGCAGCCCGATGGAGGCAAAGAAGATCGGTGCGAAGAATCCCAAAGTCAATCCTTCAATCTGGGTCGTTACCGTATTATAGGTCTTGGTATTGACAGTTTTACGCTCAAAAAATAAACCGGCAAGAAATGCGCCAATCAAAAAGTGCATATCCATGGCTTTGGCCATCAAGGCAAATGTCAGTGCAAAAATAACCAAGGCACTAAATTCAAACTCATCCGATACCACCTTGCGCAAGAGCTTGCCAACAATCGGAAAAATAAATTTCCCTACAATATAGACCATCACGAAGAACATACTGATACGCCCCAGCACCTCAAATAGTTCGTCCGTATTGGGCAATGTATTCGTCTTGATAAGATCCGTCAGCAGCACAAGGAAAATCAGAGCGGCCACTTCAACAAAAAAGGCGGCAGACACCATGACTTTACCATAGGATCGATCCAGAATCTCCAGATCCATTAAGCTTTTGACCAGAATTGGCACAGCAGTAATGGCAATAATAATGCACAAGAAAAAGATATGAATATACTTACGTGGAGAATCTTCCAGAAACAAATGGCCAAGCCCTGCCCCCAACACAAATGCCATCAGCAGGGAAAACAAGGCCACCACAATGGATCGCCGGCCGGCACGTGCCAGATCTTTAGGTTCAAGCTCCATCCCGGCGCGGAGCATAAGGAAGAAAATTCCGAAACTGGTCAGAGCTTGAAAAACCTCATTTTCTGAAACACCCGAAAGCACGGGAAAACTGGTGGAAAAATTAGTGATAATTGCGCCCAGCACTACGCCAGAAACCAGCTCCCCAACCAGAACTGTCTGACCCATCCGCGCAGAAATTTCCCCGAAAATTCGGGTAAACACCAGAATCACCAGGACAAAGTAGAAGATTTCATTCATGACCTGGGTATACTAAACCAGCCATAATGATTTAAAAACAATCAAAGGTTGTAAATTCACCCTACCTATGTGTATAACCTTGCACTTAGTACGGGACGCCCTTTGCACGCTCTGCTTTCAAGGCACGACCATACCATTCCAGTTCATCCAGAAACTTACTCGCAGCCTTGGTCAAATAGGGAGACGTATCTTCCCCGTCCTCACCTAAACTTTGAGTAATTTTGCTAACGTGCAACGCAGATGGAATAGCTGGCATGCCAAGCTCCGCCAGGTAGCCGCGTAAATGCACCGCTACCCGCGCGCCACCGAACCCACCTACAGAATAGGCGACAACCGCGGAAGGACGAAATCCATATTCTTCAAGGAAGTGGTCAACCAAGTTTGAAAGGCCCGGCTGGATAGTATGGTTATATTCCCCCGCCACCAAAACATATGCATCAGTATCTGCATAAAGGTCGGCCAGTTTTTGAAGGTTTTCAGGTGCTTCTCCCTTTGGGTATTCTTTGTACATTCTATCCAGAATTGGTAAATCAACTTCCTTGGCATCAACAAATGTCACAGTGTGGCCACGAGCCTCCAGTTGGTTTTGAACAAATTTAACTGCCCGAATACCGTTGCGATCGCGTCGGTATGACCCATAAAAAATAACTATGTTCAATCCTTTGTTTGCCATTGTGATTTCCTTTCTGTATGTCTTATGCGGTAAAAACTAATGTAGACCATAATCTAGAAAGTCAAAATGAAATGGCGCTTGCAATTGGGGATATTATTGAGCTGGAAATTACCCAGCTAAATAAAGATTTTCACGGACAGGGAAATCTGGGAAAAATGAAAGTTGCCGTACCTGCGACTCTGCCCGGAGAAACCGTGAAGGCTGAAATTGTCAAGCGGGGGCGCCGCAGAATGGTTGCCAAACTACAAGAGGTTTTAACCCCTTCCCCCGATCGTATTGCGCCAGGTTGCAAGCATTTTGGTGAATGTGCCGGCTGCCAGTTTCAGCATCTTAATTATGACAAACAGCTTGCAATCAAAGTAGATAAAATCCGTGAATACTTGGATGAATTTGCCAAAGACCTGACGTTACCTGAATTTACCATTATCCCGGCAAATTCTCCCTATCATTATCGCAACAGCATTACCCAGCATGGCCCCGGCGAACCAGGATTCTGGCAGATTAAGGGCATTGGTATGATGCGCAATACAGAATGCCCTGTCACTGTACCTGCTGTTGAAACAGCTTTACAGGATCAACGTAAAACCGGATTCCAGAAATTTATGGAAAAAGGCATAGACAAC
>JANQSM010000065.1 GCA_028284025.1 Alphaproteobacteria bacterium
ATACTCCATTTTCAGGATCTGTAATCCAGAATCGTAATTCCATATCTACTGAGCTGTCCCCAAACCCTTTAATCAAGCATAGCGGCGTTTTTTCTGGCGTGACACGTTCCAGTCCTTCAACAGCTTTAACACAGACTTCCTGCACTTTACGCAAATCTGATTTATAAGAAACCCCAAACGGGCATTTTTGCCGAACCAGTTTATTGGTATAAGACCAGTTGACCACCTGCTGGGTAATCAAATCTTCGTTGGGCACCAGATATTCCGTCCCATCACGTGTCACCAGAGAAACATAGCGGCTGTTCAAGGATGTCACCCAGCCATAAGTATCACCACCAATTTCAATCACATCCCCAGGCTTGATAGAGCGATCCAACAACAGGATAATCCCGCTGATAAAGTTAGAGACCACTTTTTGTAAACCAAAACCCAGTCCAACACCCACCGCCCCAGAGAAAACGGCAATGGCAGAAATATCAATCCCCACACTGCTGATGGCTGCCAAGCCGGCAATCACGATCAGGGTAATTTTCACCAGCTTGGAAAGCAGTACCTTGATCGAAGGTGTTAAAGATCCCGCCTTCTTAAGCTGGCGTTCAACCATGTTAGATGTCATCGTGGCCAACCACATTAAAATGGCCAGGGTAATTATACCTTTAATTATCCCCAATAGGGACAAGCGCAAATCACCAAGCTCGACTGCTGCATTATCCATAAACTCCACTGTCGGGGCTAAAAGGCCTAAAATATTCAAAGCTGCCAGCAACCAGATAAAGAAAGCAAAATACCGTGCATAAAGCGGTTTGGCGAGCATGCCAGAAATAAGGCGGATTGCGATCCATGCGACTGTCAGGCTGATGGTAATATCTAAAATTTCATTATGAACATCGGCACTCTCTAATACAAAACTGGCAATGGCCAAAATAAAAAGCAGAACAACTGCAGGCACCACAGCAGCCAGCTTTAAAAGCACCAGATTCAAACCACGGAGTTTATAGCGAAAATCTTGGGTTTCGCGCATTTTAGCAGCAATTCTACCGCCCACAATATTTGCTACCAGCCCCCCTAATATCAGTAAAGCAACCTGTGCCAGACTATCTGCTGACAAAACATCCTGCTGGATCCAGGTAGAAAGCTGAGTAGCATATTTTTCGATATGGGCAGAAAATTGTGCTAAATCCATAAAGATGGTTATAGCATTATCTTCAATAGCGTGAAAGAAGGGATTTTTAGCCAAAGAATCTATAAAAATTCAATCTGAATATTTTCGGCTTTTGTTCGCAAGTCTCATGAATCTTAAAAAACAGGGTGGTGCCCAAGGGCGGGCTCGAACCGCCGACACAAGGATTTTCAGTCCTTTGCTCTACCAACTGAGCTACCTGGGCATCCTGTTTTTTAAACAGACCCTGCTTATAGAGAAATTTTAACCCCTTGTCTAGGGAGGAATCGTATTTAAGCCACAATTTTCATACCCATAATTCACGCCATGTTCAGCAAATGCTGGAAAGATGCAGCAAATGTAGTCATAATGCGTGTATGGCTAAATCCTCTTCCAATGCGGCAAGTAGTAAAACTGTCAAGTTCAAGAATCTGTATGATATTGATATTGGCGCGCCCCTGCCAGAGCTGGATACTATTACTGGCAAAGCCTTCAGTGTGGAACAAAAGAGTGAGCTGGGCTTTAATCTTTACGCCTTGGTATGTGAAAGAAGTC
>JANQSM010000122.1 GCA_028284025.1 Alphaproteobacteria bacterium
ATAGAGCGCTCCCAGCTGGCAAATTCCTCTTCGGTGATGTTATAGCGACTGCAAGCATCAGCCAGAGTAATTAGGCCTTTTTTCACGCCAGCTACCACCTGCGCTTTACGACGAATTACCCATCGCGTCGTATTAGCAGGAGGCAGTGTGTCTTCAAAATAGAAATTATCTTTCATTGTTTTTATGCCTCATGGTCTGAGGCAGGTTTAACCTGCCAATGGTTAGTTCATCCTTTAAGGAATATTGTGGCAAGGTTTGTTTAAAAAAGGGCTAAGAAAAGATTGCATTTTTCTAAAAAAGATAAGAAAAAAGCAGAGAAATCTGCGGAAAATTAAAGAAAGATTAAAAGAAGGTTGCGATTCTATTAACCGACGATATCTAAAAGTTCACCCAACATATCGTCAGCTGTTTTTAGAACCTGAGCATTGGCTTTGTAGTTGGTTTCGGACAACTTAACATTGACAACATCGTTTAAGAAAGTTGATCCTTCAGCCGCTGAAATGAAGGTTGTGTCAGCTTTTACACCGCCAGTACCAGTGCTGGAAAATTCAGTGACAGCGACTTGGCTGTCAGGTGTGCGTGCGTTGGCTATATTATGTGCAGAATTGCGCAGTAATTTTTGATTGGCAATAAGTCCAGATGTTGCTGTATGAATTGGTTGTGTGACCATGCCCAAGTTTCCCCTGATTTATGTGTTGTTTCTTTTTATTTTATCAGGACAGCTGTTAACAATTTGCTAATTGGTCTTTTCTTGGCGAGGCAAAAGACCTGATAGCCCTCTTTCGGGAGATTTTGCAGGTCCTCCAAGCACAGATTTTTGGTGCGGTGGTAAATTCAGATTGATTTCAAATAAATGAGCAAAATTAATGAGGCGAGCCACATGTTCCTCAAGGGTGTGAAATCCGTCATGATAGTGTGGTTGACCTTCTTCATCATAAAAACCACATTTATTTAAGCCTCCGCTCATTATGAGTTTATTCGAGCGATTTACGAATATCGGCCCACTATTCGGATATTGTTGGGCAATTTCCTGGTGCCTAGAAATTGCGTCAATTGCGCGTAAAAGTACAAAGTCTGGCGGTGGCAACATGCCAGATTGTGTAAACCTTTTGGCTGTACGTTCCAGATAATCCAGGGGCGCAGGGGCCAATATAAGGGGAAGGTTCAATTGATATCCCCTCCTGTTTCTTTCTTCTATATCTTGCAGGGAAGGGCATACTGTTTCATCTATAATGCCAAATCGATACTTTGTTGCCAGTATTAGAACAGCGTGGCGCAGGGGGCTGATCTCATGGCGAACACTGGCCGAAAAACGGGGATCCATAGGGCCTGCTTCTACCATGCATTTAAATTCTGGCAACTGATGCGCAATATCTGTGGTATCAAAATGGATATATCGTGACGGGTTTGTTTCTCCAAGGAATCCTTTAATCCAGGTCGATTTACCCGCACCCGGTCCACCTGCCGGGGCAATATAACGCCGTACTCCTGGCTTTTTACCTGCAAACAGACCTTTTAAAATATTGAGCCTTAATTTCCATCTTTCTGCATCATCGAGAACAATAGTCGGCTGTATCTTAGCTGAGGGAATGTCAAAAGAGGAGGATTCTATCCCAGCAGCAGTTAAAATACGGTGCCACTCTGCTGCAGCTTTGACGGCATCTTTAATGCCTGCTCTGGCTGCCCGAGTGGTTTTAGACATATCCGGATACATGTCTGCATAGTGTTGTCGCAACCAGGAGGTATCTTTAAATTCTGTTATATTCATTCTTCTGCCTTTTAAACCAAATAATTGAGCAGAAAATACTCTTTAAGGAACACTATGTCAAATAAGAAAAACCTCCCCCGGTCTTGCGACCGAGGGAGGGTTAGGGGATTTAGGGTGGGTATTAAACTTTGTATACTGCGTAAAGTATAAATAGTCTTATTATTATCCAGCTACACGAATCAGCTCATCAAGCATTTCGTCGGCTGTGTTAATCACCCTTGTGTTGGCTGAATAAGATCTCTGAGTTACAATCATGTTAGAGAACTCATCAGCAATATCGACCGTTGATCCCTCAAGAGAGAATGGAACAACTTGTCCAACACCACCGGTTCCGGCTTCGCGCAGAACGAAGTCACCAGAGCGCGATGTTTGCTGGTAAGCGTTTCCAGAAACTGCTTCAAGAGCGTTCGGGTTAGCAAAGCTTACAATCGGAATACGGTAGATGGCTTTTTTCTCACCATTATCAAACAACGCTTCGATTGTACCTTCGTTGTTGATGGAAATACCGATTGCTGTACCAAAGGCCAAACCATCTTGCGTAAATGTTCTAACCGGGTTAGAGGCATCTACGGCAAACTGGTTCACACCGTTAGTGTTGTTAATGCTTCCCAGATCAAACTGGATGATTTGGGCGTTACTGGCACCTGATCCTGAAAAGTCAATGGTAACAGGAAATTCAGAGTTACCAGCAGTAATCACACTTGGTGTACCGGCTTGTGACCAATCTTCAAGATCGGAAATACTTCCGTCACTTGCGAAAGTGATTTTCATGGCGTCAACGGCACCTGCAGCAGGATCCGCCGCCCATGCACTTGGAGTCGGAGGCGCCCAGCTCAGGTCATTTGTACCCCCAAGTGTACCACCAGCATTATCAATGCTCGAAATACCGTTCGGGGCGTTACCAGCCTGCATAGCCACAAACCATTCATTGGCGTTATCACCTTTAACCCAGGTCACCCGCAAGTCTTGTGGTGTTCCCAAGCTATCGAAGATGGTTACACTACTTGTAACTTGTGTTCCAGGTGTTGCCTGTGAGTCCAGGGTTGCCCCTAAGAACAAGTCGGATGTTGCAACCGGGCTACCCGTGATGTTGGCAATGTTCACTGTATTAAGTGAAATCAGCTCGGTTGAACCGGTTGGAAGGTTTCCGTTGGCGTCCAGCTGCCAGGCTTGTAGAAAGTAACCTGCGTTATTGATAAGGTCACCATTCTCATCCGGTCTGAAAGAACCGGCACGGGTGAAGGAGAATTCATCTCCAGGACCGCGGTTGGCGACATCAGAAGCAGCAAAGAATCCATCACCATCAATGGCAAGGTCTGTTTCAAACGTTGTACCCAACAACAGACCGGCTTGTTCAACAAGCTGGAATGGGTTGGATCGCACACCCCCGGGCGAGTGAACCGCACGGGAAGAGGCTGTTACAAGAGTAGAGAAACGCGTTTCTACGCGCTTGTAACCAACGGTTTGTACGTTTGCGATGTTATCTGAAATCGTCGCTAGGCTTTGTGCGTTTGCGCGAATACCAGATACACCAGCAATAAGAGCACCGAAAATAGACATTATTGTCTCTCCTCATTTTTATGTTACTGTCTAATCGGCATCATGCCTGATTTGCTCTCCTTTACTTAAGAACAGCTTTGCGCTTAGACGTGTCTCTGCGCCGGTGCTGAAGATACATCGTCCTCAGCGTTATAACTTCTGCCATTTTTGTTCTCCTGCGTGCCTGTTTCACCAGGCTTTGCAGTTTCTCCGGTCCTTTCTTCTTCTTCCAGGTACCTGACTTCGTAAAAACTTTTACCCATGCCAAACATATTATTCTTCTGTCTCCGTTCCTGTTTCAGTTCCTGTTTCAGTTCCTGTCTCAGTTCCAGTCTCAGTTCCTGTTTCAGTTCCAGTTTCAGTTCCTGTTTCAGTTCCTGTTTCTGAATTTTCTGACGTATCTACCTGGGTGACGGTAGTGCCATCATTGACACCAATGACATTTTCAGAATCAACTGTCAGCGATCCAATACTTAGTAATGTCTTTCCAGTTGATTCACTGGTTTGAATGCCTGTTACTATGCCGGATACTGCAGTGAAGACATCAATTTCTGTCTCGTTATCACTCATAGCAACGATTTCAACTTTATAAAGGCCATCTGGCTGATCAATGCCTTCATTATTCTTACCATCCCAGACATAATCAGTTGGGTCACCAGTTGGTGTTGGTTCAATTGTTCGAACAATTTGTCCGGCTTCATTAAGAATATTAATCTTAAGCGAGCTTGGGATCTCTGCTGTCGCATATCTGAATTTCATCTGGCCATCTTTCAATACGCCAGTGCTTCCAATTGCCATAATCTCGCGACCCATGTATCCCAGAGAGGCGACCTGCGTGTTCGCGCTGGTCAGATTAATCAGGCTTTCCAGGTTGGTATTTTGTTTAATAGATTGTTCAACATTAGCAAACTGAACCAACTGGTTGGTAAATTCTTCGGTTTTCATCGGCTCCAGAGGATCCTGGTTTTGCAGCTGCGTGGTAAGCAACAATAAGAAATTGTTGAAATCCTCATTCAGCTGTTCTGCGGAAGTGGCAGCACTTCCTTGTCCGTTCAAAACACTTACAGCATTTGTATCAAACATCGTTCTTCATCCTTTAAACAGTAATATTTACTTTGCCATCAATTACGTGCTCGCTATAAGGCGAGGTAGCAATCGCGGCAGCCTCTTTTTCAAGTACATCATGCGTTTCTCCTGCATGCTGTGCCGTTGAAAGTTCGTGATTATTTTGATGCGCCTGTTGCTGATGCTGTTGGCCTTCTCCCTTTAAATTGAAGTCCAGGGAGTTGCCATCCGTTTTAAGGCCTGCTTGCTCAAGAGCTTTTTGCAGGGCACCGGCATCGCGTTGCATCAAGTTCAAAGTTTCTGGCTTATCAATGCTTAGAACAGCTTTGACAGAGCCGTTTTTATTAAAACTTAGTTCCACATCTACTGTACCCAGATCAGCAGGGGTCAGTTTGACATTCATTTTGTCTTGCCCGTTTTTAACAGCCCGTGAAAGAGTTATCGCAACTTGTTCAGCGGCAGGTTGCTGTTGTACAGTCTGGTTTAATGTTTGGGCAAACTGTTGTGTGTTATTCACGCTATTCATGTGCTGGTTGCCCGCCGCCATGCCCTGAACACCCGCTTGCATATTCACGGATGTATTCTTCAAGGCAGACAGATCCTGACTACTGACTGTGGCTGCCTGATTATTTTGACTGATAACCTGGGCTGTCAATGCCGTAGAAGCTGTCGCTGCTTTTCCAAGTTTCGGCTGCGTAGCATGATCGTTACGCACAGTTGCCCGAAGGCCATTTTGATCCAAAACGTCACTCAGGCGCTTTGCACCTTCACCAGAAGTTTTGGCATCTTTAGAAGCGATAGGAGAAAGACGGGGGGTGTCAACCTTCGTATCAACTTCTTTAGGAGTCAGGGAGGCTGTCTGAGCTTGCTTCAAGCTGTCTTTTGATAATTGTTCAGCAATCCCTTTTGCTTCAACCGATTTACGGTTGGCCAGCATTGTGTTTAAGGTTTCACTTTCAAGTTTCAGCCTGGTTTCTGTTGCTTTATTTGTGTGATCTTTGACTTCTTTGGTTAGGCCAAGCTCATCCAATGATTTAAGTGTCCCGGCTTTTTGAGATGTTGCCTGGCTTTCGATCCGTGCTGTGGCTAATCTTTCCAGAAGCTCTGGATTCAGTTTAGCTAAAACTTGCTCAATAGATTTCGCAACTGTCTGATCGTTTATTTTGTTATGAGTATTTAGAATATCTTTCCCGGCAAGTTTGCGGACAAGTTTTGCAAGCTCGTAGAAATTGTCAATATCAACTTTACCCTTAAGGATAGCTTCTATTTCTTTCTTAGAGGCTGTTCCTTGAATAATGCTCATCAATGCAAGTAAAACGTCATCTGCATCTTCTTCTTTAACTTCAGGGAAGAAAGCAATCATGAGTTTTTTCATTTCTTCCATGGATGCTTTTCCGGTCATCGCTTTCCGGAAGATACTGATAATCTCTTCTAACTCAACAGCTGCATCTATCGGGTTTGGACCCGCCTGCTGCTCAGCTTTCATATCCTGGGTAGATTCGGCAGCATGATGAGGGGCGGCAGGAGCAGTTTCCTCTACTACATTTTCATGGTCTTGTGTATTAGGGGCTGGTTTTGTGTCCGTATGCCTGGTTTCTTCTTTGTAAAGAACTTCAGCTGCATCTTTTTCAAAAGGTTTTTTCTCTGTGGTGAAGTCCTGCTTTTGGCTATCGGCAGATTTTTCCAGCTCTTGTGAAAATTTTGCCGCATCTTCAGGCGCAAACATAGCGTTGGAAGAAACGGAGGATTTCTTCTCAAGGCCAGTATTTCCAACAATATTGAACAGGTTCTCTGTCATTTTTACGCCTATATTTTTATCTTTAATTTCTCTTCAAAAATTCTCTTCACCGCTAGTCTTGCAAGATTGAGGCCAACTTTTCCAAGTCGCTTAAATCAACATGTGCGGTGGAGCTTTTAGCAGAACTTTCCAGCATCATTTGGGTTTCCAGAGTCAACAAACCGTAATTTTCATCGGACTTGTCAGTTTCGGGATGCTGCAAAGGCTTTTTCTTTACGGTTGTCTGGTTTGACATTTTGACGTTCTCCTTCAGGTTTCTCTTCACTTTTATGTCTTGAGCTTTCACTCATAAATCAGTTTAATCCCTGGCATTTTTTTAAAAAAATGGGTATGCGAGAACGTGCTGCCTCGCATACCCTTTCAAGTATCCCAGTCAGGGTTGGGCAGAAATGGAAAATTCTTTAAAATTAATGTGTTAAGCGACGTTTGGTTGCGTCTTACTCGAAGCTTTGGAAGACTGAGCCAAATCTGTGGCCTCTTGTTCCGTAGCCAGTTGAGTTGAAACCTCGCTGTCGACTTTGACCCAAGAAGAACGAAGTTTCTTCAGTAAACCGATAATTTCGTCGACGACTTTGGCATCATTGTCAAAGTTGATTTTAGGAAGGTTCCAGATCATATAGCTATAAATAGAGCTAAGATTTGCTGCCAGATCACCACCATCTTTGCGGTTTAAAGACAGGTATAATTCTGAAATTGCGTCAATTGCGCGAGTAACTGCGTTACAACGTGCTTCAATATCATTTCGTTCGATCGCCCGAGTCGCTGCCTTAAGGGATGAAAGCGCTACATCATAGTTTAACACGATTAACTTGGTCGGAGATGTTGAAAGAAGCGCACTTTCCAATTTTGACTTACTTTGTTGAGTTTCAAGGGTATTTTCCGTCATTTTACTTCTCCATGTGATGGAATTCAAATTTTTCTTGAAAAAGAATATGCAAGGGGGATGCCAACTTTTAAAATCCTTAAAAATGGCGAGTTTTCAGGGGCAGGGTGCTGGAAAAAGCTGGAGTAGGAAAAAACGGCCAGGCAGAAAAATCCTTAAAATCTGAACAACTGGATAATTTTACCGCTGGAATGTGGCGACCATTGCAGTGCTGGTATCTTCAAGTTGTGAAAGCAAAATTCCGTCATCATAGACAAGGGTTTCCATGCGGAAAATAACACCTGCCAGGTTACGTTCCAGAATCATATTGAGGCTCTGGCTGCGCACTTGCCCGTCTACGGCGTTACACAATGTTTCAATGCGCGGATCGCTTCCCACATAAACATATACTTGTATATTGCTGAATGTTCCGGATTTTGATTTACAACTACCATCTACTTTTAGAGCTTTTGCGACAATCAGATCTTCTTGGCTAAGGGTGTAGGTAGCAACCAGGCCAGAGACTTTTCCGCTGTTGGTATCAGTGGTGGTTTCATCCCATTTGCTGCTGGCTTCAAAACCGCCTGAGCCATCTGTGATTTCTCCTTGCACAGTCAGTTCTGTCAAGCCTAAAAAGTCAAAGTTTTCTTCGGGGACACACTCAAATGTGCCATTGCTTAAGATGCTCAGGATTTCGCCTTCTGCACAATCTCCTAACTCTTTTTTCGCAAAATCTTCAATCTGGGCATCAGTTTCAAGGACACAACCTTCCCAGCCAACATTAATACCTCCCCAGGATGGGCGCTCCCCTTCTCCGCAAACTGGCGGGCGTAAAGCTGCGGCTTCTACGTCGGCAGCTT
>JANQSM010000131.1 GCA_028284025.1 Alphaproteobacteria bacterium
TTGATCACCTTTACTGCGGACCGACGTAGCTTTGACCAAATCCGCCAATACCTGCAACAGGTTAAACAATCCAAGGTAATGATCATTTATGAAACATACGTCATTGAAGTTCAGCTAAGTGATGAGCGCAAAACCGGTATTACCTGGAATAGTCTTGAAGCAGACTTTAAAGGTGTCACGCTATTCCCTTCTATCAGTGGAGGAGACAGCCTGACCGAAAGCGGCATTACTCTGGGTACGATTTTTAGATCAGGAGACCTGGACTTCAATGCAACAACAGAATTTTTGCAAACTCAAGGAACGGTAGAAATCATCTCTAAACCCAGTATCGCAGTTCTTTCGGGTGGCGCGGCCAACTTCCGCGTTGGGGAAATTCGCCGGTTTATTTCCAGGGTTGAAACAGAAGAAGACTCAGACGGCGATACAACAACATCCGTTGAAACGGAAGATTTGAATACTGGTTTACAGATGGAGATTGCCGGAGACTACGTGGATGAGACTGTGTTCACTACAATCAACCTGGAGATTTCCGACGTAATTGAACTACCCACCACAACAGTTGGTCAACAAGCTGGATCAGTAACAGATACCGCTGTTGAGGGGACAGGAACGACCATCGTTCTTCCACGTACCAGCAGCCGGGCTTTGGCTACAACTATCCGAACGCGTCCAGGAGACACCATTCTGATCGCTGGAATTAATGAATCTCGGGATAACCTGGACCGCAGTGGTGTTCCAAGCATTGCAGATATTTCACCATTGCAAACTAAATTTGAAGATGAAGTGGAGCGATCTGAAGTTGTCGTCTTGTTAAAACCTCAAGTTATTCGCTTTGATACACCTGAGGATGTAAGGAAAAAGGCGGAAGCACGTCCCAAGCCTAGCAAACCAGTTAAAACCCGTGACATGGAGAAAAAGCTGGATCCCAAGTCTTTGTTTAATGAAAAGTGGTATGAGAATCTGCCAACTCCGAAACCAGGCACAGAAAAGGTTGTTTTCGAGAAATTGGAAGTATTAGACAAACTGGGAGGGCAGACCCTAGAGCAAGAAGCAGACGCCATCACTTCTCCTACGGATGAGATTAAATTTATCAAGGATCTGGAAGAACTGTACGCTGATTCTAAAAGTGCCACCAATATCCACCGAGAGATGAATACACCCTACACTCAACCGCATCAGGCTGAAGATCCGTACAACCGACCTATCGGGGATGATCCTCACTTTGAGAAGCTACAGTATTTCCGCAAAGACGGGACAGTTTCTGGACCACCACGCCGGTATACAAACTAAAGCGCCAGATTCTCCAACATCCTTTCTATCCTCTTAGACAACAATAATGTGTTGATTTTGCCTCATGTTTTGGCTCCCGTAGCCGTCAAGAAGAAAGTTATTTTAAAACTTTTTCAAAAGTGTTAAGATTGTGGAGTGCGTGGATATGTTTACGCACCAATGAGGCTATATACTTACCTCCAAAAAATATTTTTGGCAGGGCAATACTCTAAGGCTTTAAAAGCAAAAAAGAACACATATTTTATTAAAGAAAGGAATGTGTTATAATGATTAGAGAAATGCCCAAAATTTTAACACTTTTCATCAAGTTTTTAGTTATTTTTGGCTTGTTTGCATCCCCGGCTTTAGCCCAGGGTGTTAACCCGTTTGCCCGGCCTGAGGCACCAAAAGAACCAGAGCGTGAGCCTCAGCAGCAATCTACACCGGCACAGGCCATTTTGCCACCGGCGCAAGTTGCTCCGCCACAGCTGACAATTCTGGACTATCAACTGGAACTACAGGTCTTACAGTTGGTAGGGTTACGTAATGATGTCGCCGTGATCCGCGCTCCAGAAAGCACTTATTTTTTAAGAAACGGCGATGAATTCATGTATAATGGTGGCATATACGAAGTTGATATTAAAGGAAAGACGTTCAAGCTTCTTGTCGATGATGCCGGACCTTCAATCATTGATGAGGAAACCGGCGAACAACTTGGTAAAGAACCACTGGAAGTATATGTAAAAGAAATCGGGCGAACATTATCGCCTGCGTTTTAAGTCCTCTTTTTTAAAGGTCTGGTACAGACAATGTTTGGATTTGAATGTTAGTTGACGAAGATAAATTAACAAAAGACGTAAAAGAAGTTAAAGCGGTAGATGCAGGAGACATCCTTGTCGAGGAAGGGGTTATTACCCAGGCTCAACTGGATATCGTTGTTGCTCAACACCGTCGCTTGCTTGCACAAGGGGAACGTTCTTCAATTGATGACCTGATTGTCTCTAATGGGTTCGCCGGCCGGCCCCAGGTTGCCCAGGCTCTTGTCAGTCTGGATGAACAGCAAGTGGGCGGTTCCGCAGCTTCGACGGGCAGCAAATCCG